>NZ_NPDX01000001.1:922500-1055000 GCF_002811945.1 Leptospira harrisiae
GATTATCGGAAGTCAGTTGGCTTAAAGGTGAATCTATTTATTGGTTTTTAAAACAAAGATGGAATTTCGAACCAATGGAAGACTGTCGAAATGTTTCAATGCCCTCCACCCCCATGCCCACCTCCGCTTGAACCACCACTTCCACTTCCCGAAGAAGAATGCCCTCCACCTCCTGAAGACGAATGACCACCACCAGAAGAGGAACGACCTCCGCCTCCAGATCGGCTACCTGATCGAGAAGAATTACGATTTGAAGATAAAAGTTTGTCTGAATCACATTTCGAATGACAACCAATATAAAGAATTGGGCAGGTAAGATTCATTTGGTTTGAATTTGTAGAACTAGGTTGTAAAGTGATCAGATAACAAAGCGCTTGATCCGAGTCACATTTCCTTTTACAACTTTCTGATGAATGATTAGTAAATGTGTTAGAACAATTAAGAAATAACAACAGAAAGCCTAAAGAAATGAATAACTTAGTTGAGAAGAATATAGTCTTCATTTTGCGCCTTTTTCAATCAATAACCGAACAATCTCTTCCTTTTCTGAAAGGAGAATTTCAGATAAAGCTGTATGACCTTCATTTGTGACTAAATTAGGGTTTGCTCCTGCATCGAGTAATATCTTTACAATTCTCGGATAACGATTATAAGCTGCCATCATTAATGCGGTATGTCCATTTCTCGTTTTTGCATTTAAATCTACATTCATTGAAACTAATAGTGATACAATTTCAGTGTGACCTTCTTTTGAAGCAATCATAAGAGGTGTTAGTCTTTCAAACGTATCTTCAGGTGCGTTTATATCATAACCTTGTTTGATAAGTTGTCTGACTCTTTCCGTATTTCCTGTTGCAACCTGGTAAAACAAATTCTGATATCGATCTTCTGACCTGGTTTGTAGATTAGCACATTGAATTGTCAAAAGGAGAAAACTGAGCGCAAGGTAAATTGTTCGTTTCATGTTTGCATTTTCACATGACCGAAAACTATTTCAAATAGTGGTATTCCGCAAATGTGGGAAACTACTAAGTGTCCTTTGAAAGGAAGGATATTCTTTCTCTACAAAGCTTGAATTGAGTAAGATTTTCTTTGAAAGTTCTAGATAAAAAGGATACGTTAAGAAGACAATCAGAAGTTATCATGTAGACGTATGCCAGCGGTCAAAAACGGAGTTCGAATCATTCCTATATATTTGTAGCAAAATTTTAGACAAAATTATCAAAATAATCCAGCTAACAAAGAAATAGTTGGTTCGCTCATTTATTACTAATTTATGTTAAATGAAAAAAATTCTTCGCTCTGTTCTTTTATCAAGTATGTTTATTTATTCAGCAGTTGTTTGCACTCCGAAGTCGGATAACAATGATTCCCTTTCTTTGGTTTTACTCGGGGTTTTGGCTTCTGCCAATAACGCAGGTGAGGATTTAAGTTGTCAAAATAAAACACTCAATTGGAGCTTACAAACTTCGGCAGCCACACTCAATTGGACTTCTGTTAGGTATGGAAATGGTTTGTTTGCCGCGATTGGAGCCAGTGGAGGTAATCGAGTGATGACTGGTACTTGCGAATAAACTTAGACTGATTGTGATGTGAGTGATTTTTTAAGGTCGAATGTTATAGAAAGGATCCTTTGTTTTCTTGATTCAAAGTCGATCATAAAAAATTGACTGCAAGAAAACAAATGGACTCTTACAAATTCAAAATCTATTCCTTGTTATTTTTTGCCGGGTTTTTTTTGACTCGTTTTCTTGGCTTTTTTCTTAGTGGACGGAGCTTTTTTATTATATTCGAGAGATAATTGAATCCAGTATTCCATTTCTTTTTTTGTTTTTATATCTTCTTCATTAACAAAAACAAATCCTTTCATCAGGTGTCCGTTATGGATCATTGGACGAGCCTTTTTCTTCGAAAGAATGGATTCAAAAGTTTCCGGATCGAGTCTGCACATGATTTCATCAGTTCTAACGCAGACACACATTTTACCGTTTACCATAAAACATAAACCGCCAAACATTTTTTTCTCTTCCACATCCGTCTGCCCTTCCATTAACTTTCGAACACGATCCAATAATTTCTCATTGATAGCCATATGTTTATAAGATATAGGATCAATTCTAGATTTGTAAACTTAATTCTATCGATTGATACGGATCGAATGGATTTCTTGGGGGGCGCCCTTATTTTGGAAGATTCACTTCTTTTTTAAAGAAAAAAGTATATTCAGTGTAGGTGTTATGCGACTTGTCAGGTGGGGCAGGAAATTCCCATGAACTGATTTCCTTTTGGAGGCAACTGATGAGTGAATCAGATGTAAAATCGGATTGGATGAGTTCGACTTTTGTAGGAACTCCATCGGGTTCGATTTGCCAATCGAATTGGATTTTGCCTTCTTCGATTTTAGGATTTGTTTCTAAGTAT
Source organism: Leptospira harrisiae (assembly GCF_002811945.1). NCBI lineage: Bacteria > Pseudomonadati > Spirochaetota > Leptospiria > Leptospirales > Leptospiraceae > Leptospira > Leptospira harrisiae. Next base: position 924,922 of record NZ_NPDX01000001.1, read on the forward strand.
AAATTATAACAGATTTGAATTTTGCGTTTGTGTTTGGTGATGGTAAAATTCACTTCTCGTTTGTGGTAAGGAGAGAGACCTTTTTTATCCACTTCCATTGAGGTTTGTGTGAATTGATTTCCATTTGAGTTTGGTCGAAGGAAAAGAAAATACACAAAACTTAAAACAAGAGTGGTGCCAATGACGAGAAGGATTTCTTTTTGATAGGGAATTTTTTTTTTCATTTATAAATGTGATTTACTATTCGAATCCGTTTTACTTTCTAAAAAACACATAGGCTGCACCAGATTGTAAAGCTGAGTTGTTTGCACTGGCCGATGACCCATTTGTAATCGTGTTTTGACTACTGTCTTCTTGGTTCACCCCAACGACGGCAGTATCTCCTGAAAAAGAAATCGCATTGCCAAACCTGTCTTCGATATCGGCATTTGGAGCCTTGATAAATGCCCTGAATGCCCAAGTGGAACCAGACCTTTGGAACACATAAACCGCACCAGAGTTGGATAGGCTGTTGTCATCGTTTGGGTTCGTACCATTTGTGACCGTTGTTTGGTTATTGTCCTCAAAAATAGAACCAACTAAAATCGTATTCCCTTGGATAGCAACTGTGACACCAAAATTATCATTAGCTTCAACGTTAGGAGGTTTCAGGTAAGCTTGGTGAGTCCAGGTAGAACCAGTTCTTTGGAAGACATAAGCGGCACCTGCTAAGCTAGCTGAGTTGTCTGCACTGGCAGTAGCCCCATTTGTAATTGTGGTTTGGTTACTAGATTCCGAAAAAGCACCAACTACAATCGTGTTTCCATCGATAGCAACCCTATTGCCAAATTGATCATTTGCATCTGCATTGGGTGCTTTTAGATACGCCTGTTCTACCCAAGTGGAACCCGTTCTTTGGAAAACATAGGCTGCACCAGAAGCAGTTGCAGAATTGTCTGAACTGGCAATAGCACCGTTTGTAATTGTTGTTTGGTTGCTATCTTCCAAATTTGAACCTACAACGATTGTATCTCCAGAGATCGAAACACTGTTTCCAAATCGATCATTTGCTTCTATATTGGAAGCTTTTAAGTAGGCTTGTTGTGCCCAAGTTGTACCTGATCTTTGGAAGACATAAGCGGCACCTGCTGATGCAGCTGAGTTGTTAGCACTTGCAGATGTACCATTTGTAATCGTTGTTTGGTTACTCGCCTCATTAAAAGCACCTACAACAATCGTATCACCTGAGATGGCAATAGAAACCCCAAACTGATCACTTGCTTCCGCATTCGGTGGTTTGATGTAAGCTTGTTGTACCCATGTAGTACCCGTTCTTTGGAAAACATAAACGGCACCAGAACTGGAAGCAGTATTGTCTGTACTTGCTGTTGGACCGTTAGTAATTGTGATTTGATTGCTATCTTCTTGGTTGGCACCAATAAGGATGGTATTTCCATCAATGGCAACGGCAGCTCCAAAAAAATCCGTTGTTTCTGCATTAGGTGCTTTTAAGTAGGCTTCCTGTGCCCAAGAGGAACCAGTTCTTTGAAAGACATAAGCGGCACCCGAAGACGCTGCAGAGTTGTCAGCACTCGCAGAGTTTCCATTCGTAATTGTCGTTTGGTTACTTGACTCACCTGCAGCTCCCACCACGATCGTATCGCCAGAGATGGCTACGGAATTTCCGAAGAGATCGTTTGCTTCAGCATTCGATGCTTTGAGATAGGCCTGCGTTTCCCAGAGTTTTGGAGAATTACCAACGCTGAATCCGCAAAAGGGAATCGGATTTTCCGATACGGATGCGAGTAATAAGGTTTCTCGATACCCTTTTGATTTTTGGTCACATGGGTTATTTAATGTTAATTGATTACAACTTCCGTAAAAAAGAATAAACAATATACCTGTGATTATTCTCATCAATAACGAACGAAGCACAAAATTACCTTTCCCCATTCCATTCCTCGGGTTCGCTTTTTCAGATGCAAAATTGCTAACATTCGTTAGAAACTCTTTATGATTCAATCACAGTTAGCAAGTATTTTCCTATTTTTTTTGATGGTATGAAAATCAATTTTTCTAAATTTTTTATGAAAGTAGGAACGATTTTATTTCGAGTCCTATGAACGGACATCCTTCGATTGTAACCTGTTTATGTGGATTGTTCGTAAAATAAAACAAATCGCTTTTATTGGAATCGGAAGGAATATCACTACAGCCATTGTTTTGAATCGTTTTTTTGTTTACCGCACAGAATATTTCCCTTAATGATCTTTTTGTGTCTATGAGTATAAATTTATGAAACAATTTTTGATTTGGGAAGATTTTGCAACATACCGTGGTGAGATATTTTCAACCCATCGGCATAGCCATTTTTTTATTCAAATTAGCATTCCTGATTCGGGCTCTGTTGAATTACGTACGGTAGATGGTGTCTGGAAGTCATACAACGTTGTCTGTATTCCTTCTGGTGTAAGTCACGAAATGAAGGGTGGGGAAGGAAGCCTAACAATTCTTTATTTGGATCCACTAACAACAGGTTATCAACTTTTTCAAGATAGAAATTTAGCTTCAAACTATTCTGCGTTTGAAATTGGTGATGTCTTTACGGAAACTCTGAAGCAGCAAATGAGAGATACTTTGAAATTATCGAATAAAGATGTTCGTATACAACTGCTAGAAAAGATAAATAAAAATTTTGATAAACAATCAAATCGCAAATTGGATCCACGTATTCAAAAAAGTATAGAAGATGTAGAACTTGATCGTTTTTCACTTTCTCATTTAGCAAAAGAAGCATCCTTATCAGTTGAACGGTTTCGGCATCTTTTTCGTCAGGAGACAGGTGTTCCCTTTTCTGCTTTTAAACTTTGGTTAAAAACAAAAAAGGCAGTCGACTATTTAGCAAATCATTCGCATTTATCAAATGCTGCCTACGAGGGCGGTTTTGCTGATCAATCTCACTTCACTCGTATTTTTCGTCGCTCTTTCGGTGTTAGTCCTTCGGATTTTACAAAAAAGAAAGAACCATTTCAGGGAATTTTCTTTTCGAAGTAGCCGTTGCGTTCAAGACAATTCACTTATTTCTGATATTCTGCGAATATTGGAGAAAGAAAAATGGGTTCTGACATCACAGCAAAAAATCTAGCCGAGTTATTTTACGATAGTGCAAAGAAGTTTGGGGATCAACCGGCTTTTGGAACAAAAAACAAAGAAAAAAAATTCTCTACAATTAGCTTTCAAGATTTATATGAAACTGGAGTTTCGCTGGCAACTGGGTTAATTGATATCGGTTTGAAATCGAAAGATCATGTGGCGGTTTTATCTGAAAATCGAAAAGAGTGGATTATAACTAATTATGGAATTATACTTTGCGGTGCTGCTGATGTTCCTCGTGGTACAGATGTTACTGATGGTGATATTCAATACATACTATCTCATTCAGATGCAAAGATGGTCTTCGTAGAAAACGAAGTAACCCTAAGGAAAGTTAAGAAGAATATTTCCAAACTAAAGAATATAACACATATGATTGTTATGGATGGCGAGCCCGATGTATTGGATACGCAAGTCCAAAGTAATGGTGAGGAAAAATCTGGTCCAGGGAATTCTTTGTATCCAAGGATCTTGAGTTTGAATGATCTTCTCGAAAAAGGCAAGCGGTTGCGAAAGTTAGGTGATCGAAGAGTAGAGGAAAGAGCGAATGCAATTCAACCAGATGACTTATTTACGATCATCTATACTTCCGGAACTACAGGAGAACCGAAAGGGGTAATGTTAACTCATGCGAACATGATATCGCAGTTAAGGAACATACCCATAAAGATTGGACCTAAAGATCGATTTTTATCGATTTTGCCTATATGGCATAGTTTTGAAAGAGTTTTTCAAATGGGAACAATTGCGATGGGCGCCACTCAATATTATACAAATGTAAGAAATATCAAAGAAGACTTGATGATTGTAAAACCTACTTTTATGGCTTCTGCACCAAGACTTTGGGAGAGTATTTACCAAGGGATACAGTCGAAGATCCAAACAGGTTCAGTTATTAAAAAAGTTTTATTCAAATTAGCGTATGGATGTGCATTAAAAATCCAAAGATCGATTCAATTTTTAAAAGGTAATCGTTTGGATCTTCATGGAAGAAATGTTTTTCAATCGATATCGCTCGCTATTGTTTCCTTAGTCTCGATAGCGGTTCTTTTTTTACCGTATCTCATCCTTGATTTGATTGTATTAAGCAAACTTAGGTTAGCTACAGGCGGAAAGCTAAGGGGTTCTGTTTCTGGCGGTGGATCCTTACCCTTTCATATTGATGAATTTTTTAATACCATCAGGATTCCTGTATTCGAAGGATATGGAATGACAGAAACATCTCCAGGACTTGCATTTCGTTCAGAAAAAAATCTTGTTATTGGAAGTGTAGGGCAGATATTTCCTGAAACTGAAATTTTACTGAAAGATATTGAATCTGGTAATGTCATTTATCCACCTAAAAAAGGAATCAAAGGAGAGATTTATGTAAGAGGACCACAAATTATGAAAGGGTATTACAAACGACCTGAAGCAACTGCAAAAGTTTTATCAGATGATGGATGGTTGAATACAGGCGATCTTGGGATCATGACGTTTAACAATACACTTAAAATTGTAGGAAGAACGAAGGAAACTGTTGTACTTCTTAATGGCGAAAATATTGAGCCAGTTCCCATTGAAAATAGACTTATACAATCACCGTTGATAGACCAAGTAATGGTTGTAGGACAGGATCAAAAGTATTTAGGTGCATTGATTCTACCGGCACTTGAAAAGTTTTCGGAATACGGATCCACTTATGAACAATTAGCAACGAATCGTACAGTAAAAGATAAGATCGAGCAGGAAGTAAAAAATCTGATTCGCACAGAGAATGGATTTAAAAGTTTTGAAAAGATTGTTGAAGTGCGACTCCTTCCAAAAACTTTTGAAGTAGGTGAAGAGTTATCTGCGAAACTATCTGTCAAGAGACATGTCATTGCAGAAAAATACGAATCACTCATCCAATCAATGTATGATGAAAAAATCCAAAAGCAGATTCATGTAAATAAATAAATTCTTTCAAACAAAACGTAAACGTTGCGCATGTTTTTCCAATTATTTTCGAACAATGTTGGCATAGACTAAAGTAACTGCTTTTTGTTATCCTTCGGACCAATTAAAGATCTATGTATACTTGGGAGTTTTAATGCATTGACATTGCCTAAAATATAAGAAGTAATCGTTCTCTATGAGGCTCATTAAGAGTTTGGATTGTTTTGTGGCTCGTGGGTATTGCGCAATTTCCCCCTAAACACTATTCATAACGTCTACAATTGACTTCTCAGAATCGTAAAAATTTGTTTCTGAGAAGTTCGCTGTTTGGTTGATATAAAATACATTTCAAACTTACTACCAGTTCACCTGAACTTGAAATGTTTGCTTTTATTTGAAGAATTACTCATGCCGAATCCGCAGAAGGGAACAGGAGTTTCCGATACGGAAGCGAGCAATCAAGTATTTCCTTATTTTTTTGATAGGTTGACTATTAATTATTCAAAATTTTTATAAATGTTGGAAATTTTCAAATTCAAACCCATTTATTAATGTGCTTCGATAATAAGAGGTTTTTGTAGATAGCTCTTAAAACAAAGCCAATCACAATCAATTGAATCGGAAGAAAAACCATATCCCATTGATGTTCGGTCAAATTGGTTACATATGGACCCTTACTATCGAATGGAAGTGAAATTGGATACCGTATGAGCACCGTTAAGGTTGTAACAACAATTGTGTCCGCAAAACCAAAATAATATGGGAGAGGGTATCGTTTTTGGTTCAGATGATAGAGAACGATCATTACAACAATACTCATTGGTTCTAAAAGTAAGTAATTGGAACTATCAAAAGTTGGTAATGATAGGAGTGCTATTCGATAAGCCGCATGGCAATAAATCCATGATAATGGTGAAGAATTAAAGGTAAAGATTCTCTGATCAGTCTGAGTTGTTTGGAAACGTACTTTTCCCATTTCCTGGAGTAACCAAATAAGGAGAAAAAAACAGGCAAACCGACTGACGATTCCGCGATACGTTCCTCCATCGGGAGAGAAAATCATAACAAAAATATTACCTATTACTGCAAAATTGATATAACGGTTAAACCAAGGGAGGAATTTTTGTTGTTTTGATTCAGGTAAACTTACATAACCAATGACGGCTCCTAATCCAAGTGGCAGAAGTAAAATTAGTTTACTAAAGCCCATGATTGCAATCGAATCATAATGAGATAAAAAAATGAATTGAAACGCAGCTATCAAAGATATGGTGGTTGTGGTGATAAAAAGAATTGTCTGGTGGTAACTTGCCAGGTAACAAGCGAGAGATACAGCTAAAATGACAACTATACTATTCCAAAGGAGTATAGTGAGATCTACTTCTTGTCCGTTATACATCATGATTGGCCTCTGGATTGTATGATTCTGAGATCAATAACGAGCAGTACCAAGTTTTTTTTTCAATCATACTTTTCGTAATGATATGTAGCAGGATTTTGTAAACGTTTTCCAAAGTTTAATCCGTTAGGAGAGTATTGTGATTCAGGCATTACCATGTCTCAAAATCTAAATCTACAGTTTCGGAGAATTCTTCCGAAAATATTCTAGTTCTCTAGTAGAATAGAGAACTTACAAGGTGGAGGCTGGATTCTCCTTTTACGAGGGAAATCGTATGTCGGCCTTTTGCCGTGTTTTTGTAAGAGTTTGCGGCTAAGGAATAACTGATTCACTATAGTTAAACCAATAGTCTCGCTCCAAACAAGATTTTTTCTTATAGAGGACGTAATCTAGAATGAGACATAATTAGGCGGGTAGCTTACCAAACCCCCTCCCGAGTTAGGGTGGAGGGGAGTGGCTCGTGGGATGTGTGCAACTTCCCTTATCAAAAACCAAACCGTTTGAAAACAATTTCCCAAAATTCACGAATATTATTTCGAATTTGTTCATCTTTCGGAAAGGATAGGTCTGGTTTACAAAAACTGCGGTTCTATATTCGCGACACAATAATTAGATGCGATTGGCAAAGCCTCTGGCTTCTCCTGAAGTCAGGTTGTTAGAGTCCATTTTTGCTTGTGATGAAAAAATACCCTAACAAGCGTATGTGAGAATAAATGTTTTAGTTCTAAAAAGTTTTCAGTTAATTCAATTCATTGTGAGATTAGCTCTGGAGAGACAATCTTGGAAAAGAAAGGAATTGTCTGAATTGAAAACTGTAGAAACCTATTTTGATTCTATTCATTCAATTTGATAAAAGACTTTTTCATTGAACGGAAATTTGGGCAGAGTAACCGGAGCAGATGTTAAATGTAAGGTGGATGTACGAAAACCGACCGATGGTTCGACTTATAAAGCATTTCTTGTTGATTGGATACTCAAAGCAAATACTAGATACCAGAATTTGGACAGAGTGGGCACCTTGTTTACAACCAATGCAAATGCGATTTTCAATCCAGTGAATATTGCATTAGTAGCAGGTAATACAGTAAAACCTAATCCAGGAGGAAGTCAATATATCTGGACCGGTTGGTAATAACAATTCTTCACTTTCTATGTTTCAAGAATCCAACCCTGGATATACTTGCAATACTTTGAAGCACTTGATTTGCGTGGAACAACCATAAGTTAAGAATATTTATTTTTTTTAATTTAAATCTAAGTGATTAAAGTCAAAAAAAGCCTTATGCTGGAGGTTAAAAGAGAAGAAATCTAGGGACTCACCGTCCCTAGAGCGGAGTTTTTATTTTCCTTTTTTTGCTGTTTTTTGTTTTTCAATCCAGCCATCACCAGTTAATTCATATTTAACTTCTCCATAAAGGAAAAAGTAATATGAGCTTGCATTGATTTGAGTATTTGTAAGAAACTTAACTCCATTCTCATTGCATGCTTTTTGGATTACTTCGGCACTCATACGAGATACACGAGTGTCTCCTAATGGGAACAATACAAAAGGAACTGAATATTCAGCTTTAATTGCCTGTGGTTTCTTTTCGTATTCTTTGTTAAAATCAATTTCTTCTTCCGAAACAAAAGCATAATTCCCTTGTATAGAAACACAGTTAGATGCAAAAGTAATCAAAAATAACATGAGAATAACAGATAGTGATTTTTTGTTAAGTGTTTTCATATTATTTTCCTCCGCTTGTCAATTTCCAACATTCCGCAACGACACTATAACTTTCCGTTGCAATAAAGGCTTGTTCATTTCTAGCAAAATTTAACTGAACGTTCTTCGCTAAGTCGCATGAATGTTTTGATTGAGCCTCATCTAAAAGTGTTGAATAGTTTTTGTAATCACCTATTTGAATGCCAATAATATAAAATACTGCGTTAGTCGATGTAACCGAACTATTTACTAACTCGTATTTGACGTTCTTGCCTGTGAAAACAGGCTTTGTGCTCATGTATTTAACTGCAGGTGTGCTACAATTAGCAATTGCAATAACCAAAATGGCAATGAAAAATATGGACATTTTTCTCATGTGTTTCTCCTTAATTCAGATCAGGAAATAGCTGGAGCTTTGAATGTCAAACAAAAGAATCGTAAACACAGGCTAATTAAAGTTATTTTAACTTTTTTTTCCAAATTACCATTCCAAATATCAAAACACCAATCCAAGGTTAAGTTTGCACCGCCTGATCCGTGTTTTAATGTTGGGGGGCAAAACAGGGATTCGTTGGGTCTTTCGATAAAAATATAATATTCTACTTATTACTTGCAATTGTTTCTTTTCTTATGAAGATACTGAAAATAATCTGCGATCAGGCTTTGACTAGGATAATAAAAATTCTAGTGCTCTAATGCGCCTATTCCAGTATTTTTTGTATTGTCGCTGTGTTCTGCAACAAACTCAAAAAGAATATTGTGTTTGTTTCGGTTTAAAAAAACTTTTGCGCAGTTTTCTCTTTTATTAAGAAACCCTGTAGGCTTTGTTAGAATTGTCTTCAAACTCTGCTGGAAGATTGTTACTTTACTGATTCTTTTTTTGAGTTGGTTTTTAGCCGCTCTTTCCAAAATAAAAACGGATACTCAACTAAGAGATATAGTAAGTAACTAATACAAAATGTAAGAAATAGAAAATTGATTACCGTAGAACCGTAATCGAACCAATTTGCGGTACCAATTTTGTTGATCTTGGCTGTTGCGCTCTTGATTGCCAGAATGGCAATCATACCATTCCAAAGATACATTGTATAACTTAAGCGGGCAATAGGTCGAAATATTCTAAGTTCAAAGAAAGATTTTAAAATGTTTTGCTCTGAGAGACAGAGCAAAAGAAGCATGCCGAAGATGATATTGTATCCGTTAAAAGAAAACACATAATAAAAAAATGGGAAGCTATGTTGTGAAAAAAACAAAGTCGATCCATACCCAAGTAAAATGATTGGAATTAGAATATTTTGGAATCGTTTGACCAGTGTTTGAATGTTCCAATGTAAATGTAAATCCATTACAATGACTCCAGCAATCAGGTCGTCGAATCGAAAATGGAAAGAGTGGTGATTCGGATATTGGGTTGCTGAATCGAAATAAGAGAATATTCTAAAAAAAAGTGGAACTAAATACAGAAAGAAAAGGAACAACAATCGGCTCCCTTTTGCTAAACGAAATATTACAAAAGCGGAGAGAAATGGAAGTATTAAATAGAACTTCTCCTCTATTGATAACGACCAAGTGTGAACATTATAACTCTGAAAATAATCAGACATATAAATTAAATCGAATTTAAAATTTTCTATTTGTGCTAGAACTGATTCGGCAGACGCAGCAAGTTCTGCTGTCCCAGTCGCTTGTGAGTTCACTAAGGTTTCCGCGATTTTTAAGGCTACCAAATGCGCTAAGATCAAATAAAAATAGTAGGCTGGAAATATTCTTAAAGAACGGTTAATAAAAAATAATCTAAAATTTATTTGGCGTTTTTTTTCCCATTCTTTCATAAGACCAAAGGAAATTAAATAGCCACTTAAAACAAAAAATAGGGCGACTCCAGATTGTAATCCCGGATAGATAATTGCAATATATCCTGTAAACATCCCAGTAAACTCAAGGAAAGGAGAAGTATGAAAAATTAAAATACCTAAAATTGCGAAAGCCCGTAGACCATTTAGAGATTCGATTTCCCCAGCTCTTTGTCTAAAAACAGATAAAAAAGCATCTTTCAGCACTGACATATAGTGATATTACCTACTGGGATTTAATTGAAACCAAGGATCTTAAGTTTAATCCAAAAAATAACATTCAAATTTATCAAAGTTCCGGAGACAAGAAATAAAGACGGCTAATTCCATAATTCATCGGATTCCTTTTCCGAATAGAATCAAAAAAAATAAGAGTTTCCTCTCTTTTTTTGCGAACTAAATTGGATTAGGCTGGGACTTTTAATCGTATGAATGACAAATCCTATATTGAACTTTTAAACCAATCGAAGTCTGGTGATCACAGAGCTTGGACTGTATTACAAAATCGGTTCTCTCGTTTTGCGACCAAATTTGCATCTAAGATGATCAACGATGATGATCTTTCGCAGGATGTGGTGCAGGAATCTTTTTGGGATTTGTATCAAAATCTAGAAAAAATAACATCGCCAGTGGCCTTTCCTACACTTTTGAAAAGGGCAATTATTAAACACAGTGACCGCATTTTACGGAAAAAGGAAAACCAAAATTTAGTTTTTGTGGATCCGAAGCAAATAGATCAAAATTCTGATGAGTTAGATTCCTCGTATTTTGAGAAAGAATGTTATGAAACAATATTTAACAATGTAAATAAATTAGATCCCGATGATCAGAAGTTAGTTGAACTTTATTATTACAAAAATTATTCGTTAGATGAAATTTCAAAATCAGAGGGCAAAACATTATCATTTATCAAAAAAAGACATGTTTACGTCAAAAAAATTCTCAGAAACGGAATCGGTGAGACGTTTCGGCCTGAGGCCAACTCGCAATTTATGATGGTAGCTTAGGAGATAAAATTGGAAACAACTCAAGTTTACTCTAATGGACAAATCGAAAATGTATATCTGGAACAACGTAAAGTATTTCTTTGGGGGGAAGTTAACGATAACTCTGCAAGATATTTAATCGATCGTTTTTTGTATTTAGAAGCTATGGATCCAACAAGACCAATTCATTTATACATTCACTCTCCCGGAGGGTCAACTTATGCAGGTTTGGCGATACTTGATGTAATGAAGAGCCTCCATAATCCTGTTTATACTACTTGTTTAGGAATGGCCATGTCTTTTGGTGCTGTTTTACTTCTATCAGGAGCAAAAGGAAATCGGTTTGCATATCCTCACAGTAAAGTGCTCATCCACCAGCCACATGTGATGGGAGAATTCAAAGGTCCTGCGGAAGACATTCGTATATTTGCTGAGTCGGTAAGAAGAGAAAAAGACCTGTTAAATGAAATTATGGCTAAGGCAACCGGCCAACCTTTAGAAAAACTGATGGAGGATACGGAAAGAGATACTTGGTTTTCGGCAAAGGAAGCACTCGAATATGGAATCATTGATAAAATTATCGGTGATTGAATTCAATTAAGGAGACATAATGTCGTGCGCAAATTGACAACCCCCCACCCGAGTTAGGGTGGAGGGGAGTGGCTTGTGGGATTTGCGAAAAACCCTTCTATTCTAATTTCCAGATTTTTACAAGATACATCCCAAATTCTCCAATTTAATTTTCAATCTTTTCGCGTTTTTGCAGGGGTATTCCTTGAATGTACTGAATATATGAACCTATTTTTTCAAAAAATATACACCGGTCCTCAATTTAGTTTGTTCAAATGCAACCAATGGGTTTGCAACGGTGGCACTTGATTTTTACTGCAAAGGTTTTATCTCACGAAATACAATTGATCCTAAAAAACATGGGATCACTAAGAAAGCATTGATACTTCCATGAACCAATACCATCAAAGGAAAACCAAAAATGTATTTTGGAAAATCAGAGTAAAATTCATGAAAGAGAGCTATTAGGAAAGTGAGGCAAAGAAAAAACAAACTACACCTACCCAAAAATTGAGATATCCTGTTTGGGTTTTGAGATAAAATCTTTGAATGTAGAATAGCAACAGGAAGTAAAATGGAATATCCAACCACACCCAATTTTTTTAAAAATGGATTTCCGTAGATTCCAAATGCGATGATCAGAAAAAAAATAACAATTGCCAGATTAAAAAATATAGCGATTTTTGTGCTTAGGTTCCTCGCTGAAAGGTAACTGATCCCCGATAAAAACAGCCAACCTATGAAACAACTATGAATGGCTGCATAGTAACTCCAGGTAGTTTGATATCCAAGTAAGTGGCATTCATTCATACCACAAAAGAACCAAATTGAAGAAAGAAAACCAAATCCCAATGGAACTAATTTGATCCAAGTATGGAACAGAAATAAATTTTTCCAGTAGATTCTACAAAATAAAATTATTCCAAATCCTGAAAAAAAAGTCCACGTAATGGTTAACTTTGGTATATTACAATTAATTGCTAAAAGCAAAAGAAAAAAAGAAATCAAGTGAACTTGTTTATATATTTTTGATTGGAACAAAAAGAATCGATTACTGAAAAATGGTGCAATTAAATATCCGAAACTAAGTATTACCAGTAATATACAATTTTCGTTCATTAGGCAGATTAAAAATGTCACAGATACAGAGATCAACACAAGAAATTTTTAGTTTTCATCTGATTGAATTGCGATTTTTCCAATTTCCTTATTATTTATTTTTTTATCTGAAAGGAAAAAAAGTAAAAGGCCTCAATCATATAGAACGATTTGTTCCTATGCAATTGGGAGAATCTATCCTTTCCCCCAAAAGATATTTTTTTTCACGAATTGTTTTCCTTTTTCATTGGAAATCGGAAGAAGATTTGGAAATTTTTCTAAATAGTTTGGAGAACGATCCCATGACTTCTGGTTGGCAGATTCGATTACGATTGTATCGTCGATGGGGAAAATTAAAAGAATTAGATTCCGCCAAACTTTATTCTTTCCATTCAGAATTAACAAAACCGATTACTGCAATAACAATTGCTAGGCTAAAGTTGTCACAGCTGATTCGATTTACAAAATGGGGGAAACCAGTAGAGAAACAAGTAAGGAATCATCCTGGAAAATCAATTGCTTTTGCTGCTTTTCGGCCCTTCGGAAATTTTTCAACTTTTAGTATTTGGAACTCGGAAAAAGAAATGCTCCAAATGGTCCATGGAAGGGATTCGATGAAAGATGGGTCGGAACATAAAGAAGCAATGATTGAAAGGAACCGAAAGGATTTCCATTATGAGTTTACAACACTTCGTTTTGAAATCATAAAAGAAATAGGAGTAAGAACTACATTTGGCATCATGTAAAATTCCTATGAATAGGACACCGTTTGTCTTATATAAGGCATACCGTAGATGTGATTTACTTCAAGATAAATCCATTTTATTGTTTAATCTCCACCTTGCACAAAGAAAATCATCATCCATTTATTGTTTTTCTTTGAAAATCCTACACGATGGTCCATCGGGCTTCTTAAGTATTGTTCGCAAACATATCCAACCTGTCCGTCAGAAATACATACCTTACTCCAGTTACATGGTTCCTTTGGATCTGGTTTTAGAGTTTCATCATATTCATTTTTAACAAACTCCCAGCTAAGTTGTGTTACTACGGCACCTTTTTTGGATGGTTTGTTGCGAATGTTGACCGTATTTCCTGTGATAAGTGAATAACTATAAGAATCTACTGATTCCGGGGTTTGAGTGAATAAAAAAGGAGCGGACCAGATATTGTCTTTATAAGCAAAACCAAGATTGATTGTTTGGGAAAATACCTTCCAAAAATCGGAATTTTTTGGATTTTGATTTAAATTCCAATACTTTAAAAATTTCGTTTTTCCCATCCCGTCTTCAGAAAAATCAAATGAAATCTTCGGATCAACAATTGATTCGATAAATTTTATATCTTTGTCTGAGATTGCTTTTTCTAACTTTTGTTTAAAGGAAAAAAAATCTTTGTCTTCTCTAGATGTATCACTTGGTTTTAAAAAAATAGGATCAAAAGGCTCGCAAGGGAGGAGTGGGGAAAAGGTTGAGACTAAGATGAGAAAAACAATGGTAATGTGAATTTTCATTTTCGTTCCTAATGTTTATAGTTTCTATTTAGTAGGCTATAATGGTATATTAATGTTACAATTGGCAACTCAATTTTTTTATGACTAAGACATTGTTAGTTTGGTTCGTAATCAAATCCCGCAATGTATTTTAAATTCAATAATGCCCTTTCGTATTCTACTAAAGCATCAATATATTTTAATCTTGTTTCATTATAAGATCTTGTTGTGTCTAAAAATTCAAGTAAGGTGGAACCGCCACCTTTATAAGCTAATTCAACTATTTTGACTGCTTGTTGTGATTTTAATAAAGAGATTTGACGCATCTGCTCAAGTGCATCAAACCTTACTTTTAATTCTTCTTCGGTAATTGCCATTTCTTTCGCTAAATTTAAAAATAATTCTTCTCGAAATAGTGCGGCTTGTTTTCGCGTTGATTGGCTTTTTGCAATTTCCCCTTGGTTTCTTGAAAAAACTGGTAATTCCAAATTCGCGGACATACCGTACATAAACTGGTTTTGTTGGACTAGAGAATCGAAGAGAATGCTGACATTTGGCACAGCGTTTGCTTTTTGTAGTTTGAAATTTGCTAAAGCTACATCTTCTGCATTTGCTAATGCCAAATAATCAGGCCTTCCTTCTGTTGCTAATTTTAATAATCTATCAGCATCGATTTTTGGTAATTGTTTTAAAGAATCCAAATTGCCGGAAAGAAATATGTCTACCTCACTCGGGTTTAATCCTAAAACAACAATGAGTTCATTTTTTAATTTTATGTAATCAACTTGAGCAGATACTTTTGCTACGGCATATTGATCTTGTGCTACCTCAGATCTTAATAATTCTAATTTAGATATATCTTCTTTTTTAAATCTAATTTTATTGATTTCAACAATGTTGACTAAGTTTTTATAGTTTTCTTCTGCTAATAAATATCTTTCTCGTGCAGCCAATGTAGCGATAAATAGATTTCCGGTTCCTAATGATATTTTGCGTAGCGATTCTAAATAAATTAGTTCCTCCATCTTTAGTTTTTTATTCGCAACATTAATCCGTTCTTCTCGTTTGTTTTCCGTTTCATAAATGAAACCAAAACTAACACCATATTGGTTTCTGTTTGGATCAAATTCTTTTGATGTGGGATTGTAAGGCAAAACGTCGGCCACAAGATTAAGGAAGGGATTGGGCCGAAGTCCTGCAGTAATTCGATCCGCTTTGCTAAATTCAATTTCGTATTTAGCAATAGCAACTTGTTTGTTGTTTTGAAGTGCAAACCGAATTGCTTCGTCGAAACTGAAATCTTTTTTAGATTTTTCTTTTGAAAAAATGGGCGTACAAATCAAACTAGCGGTGAACAAAAAACAAAAAAAAGAAAATTTAAAAATACGTTTAGATTTGCGCATGGCGTAGTTTTCTTTGTTCGCTTAGATAACAGAGTAGAGGGATTGTGAAATTACCAATAATGAGAGTGAATAACAAACCACCTACAATCACTGTCGCCATCGGCCTTTGGATGTCTGAACCTATTTCGTTAGTTAACATTGCGGGAAGTAATCCAATGATAGCCGTTGTAAGAGTTAAGAATCTGGGCCGAAATTGAATTTCTGAAACATGAGAAATTAGTCTTTTGAGATCTACTTCTGATTTGATTGGTGAATTTTCTTTTTCATGGTTAAAATTGGAAACAAAGAGAACACCTCCCATAATGGAGATTCCGAAAAGAGAAATTAGGCCGACGCCAGAGGAAACATTGAAGTGCATTCCTCTTATCAAAAGAAAAGAAAGTCCACCTAAGGCAGCCACTGGGATACTTGACATCACTAATAGACTATCTGAAATATTGTGAAACATAAGATATAGAATAAATAAAATGATGGCAAAGGTAAGTGGCACTGCAACCATCAATCGTTTGCTTGCTCTTGTTAGGTTTTCAAATTGGCCTCCCCATTCAATTTCTACATCGGAAGGTAGTTTGATATGGTTAGAGACAATTTTTTTTGCTTCATTCACAAATCCGCCTTGGTCTCTTCCTTCGATATTGATCCAAACAGAAACCATCCGATTTCCATTTTTACGTGCAATTTTTGCAGGCATTTCTTTTAATTCTAATTTGGCTACTGACGATAAAGGGTATTTGCTTTCATATTTACTTTTTATATTGATGTTACCGATTGAGTTAACGGATGTTCTATACTCTTCGGGATATCGAACCGTAATATTGTAAATGTGGTTATCGAGATATAGTTTGCTAATCTCTTTCCCTCCAACTGCAATTTCTGTAATATCTTGAATGTCGGAAAAATTAATCCCTGCTCTTGCTGCTGCTTCTCTATCAATAGAAATCACAAGCTCAGTATTAGGGCCTTCTTGTTCTATCCCAATGGCAGAGACACCTTGTACCTTTTCTAATGCGGACTCAATTTCCGTTGCTTTTTGCCAAAGAACAGAAACATCCCTTCCAGAAAGTTGAATGGAAAGGTCTGCTGCAGAACCTGTGACAGCTTCCGCCACATTATCAAGAATGGGTTGAGAAAAACTAAATTTTGCACCAGGAACAATTCGTTCAAATTTTTCCTTGATCTGTTCAATCATCTCAGATTTCGATTTTACAGTTTTCCATTTAGAATAATCTTCTAAAGTAATCAATCCTTCAATTCGATTCGGACCAAACGGATCGGTTCCATCATCATTTCTACCCGATTGAGTGATGATTACTTTGGCTTCAGGAAATTCTCCCACAGCTTCTCGCAATAAATTGGCTACATTTGCAGTTCGATCTAAATGAATTCCCGTTGGCAATTTGCATCGAAAATTAATCGCACCCTCATCTAGTTCTGGTAAAAACTCAGTTCCAAGCCCTAAAAAAACTAAAACAAGTAGTGTGACGACAATAGCATAGATACGTGTGCTTATCTTTTTTGAATGGTCTAGAAAAAAATGAAGAAACTCTAAGAAGTAAATTCTGGCACGAGTGAGGATAAAAAATTCTTTAGTTTGTCGACGTTTTTCGTCTTTAAAAAACCGTGAAAAGATAACAGGCAATACTGTTAACGAAAATAACAAAGCACCTATGAGTGTGAATGCCAAACCAAAGGCCATTGGTTTGAAAAGTTTTCCTTCCACTCTTTCAAAAAGAAAAATGGGTAAGTAAGCACAAAGGATCACTGCTATGGAAAAAAAAACCTCTTTTTCCGTGTGATCTGAGGAACGAAGGATCAATTCATCCAGAGGAACTTTCTTTTTTGAAACGGAAGAGATTGCAATTGTTGTAATGATTCCTTCAATGATAACAATAGAACTATCTACGATGATTCCAAAATCAATCGCACCTAAAGAAAGTAAGTTGGCTGGTATTTCGATCAAGTGCATTAAACAGAAAGAGAATAAAAGTGAAAATGGAATGGTAACCGCAACGGCAAGGGCAACTCTATAATTTCCAAGAAGGAAAATCAAAACAATCATGACAATTGTGATTCCTTCCATCATGGTACGGACAACCGTTTTTAATGTATTGGATACGAGTTCTTCTCTATCATATAAAATTCGAATACGTATGCCTTTATTCTTTAGAAAACTTTCTAAGTTTTTGATTCTTTCTTTGACTAATTTTAAAACTTCAGAAGGGTTTTCTCCTTTTCGCATCATCACGATGCCTTGGACACCGGAATTGATTTCTTTACCTGATTTTAATCGATATCCAAGAATTCCTTTGGGGGGATGGGGGATGACTCTTACTTTTCCAATGTCTTTTACATAAATCGGAATGTCTCTTTTTTCGGTAACAATGATGTTTTCTATATCTTTTTCATTTTCGATAGCACCTAATGCACGCACTGGAATGGCTTGGTTCCCATGTTTAAAAATGTTACCTCCTGTATTTGCATTGTTTTCTTCAATGGCTAATACCAAATCTCTCAGGAAAACATTGTATTTGTCCTGATTGATAGGATTAATTTCAATTTGGTATTCTTTAATATCACCACCAAACGTAATGACATCAGCAACACCTTGGATTTGTTGGATCCGAGGTGCGAGTTCCCAATCTTGAATGCTTCGTAGTTCCATCGTAGGAATACCATCACCTTCTACAGCATACCGCAAAATTTCTCCTACGGGGGAAGTTAAGGGGCCGAGTTCTGGGACTTCCGTTCCTTCTGGCAATTGAATGGATTTTAATCTCTCGTTAACTTGGTTTCTTGCAAAGTATTCATCTGTGTGATCTTTAAACGTCAAACGAATGACAGATAATCCAAAAATACTTTGTGACCTAGTTGTTGTTAGTCCAGGAATTCCGGTTAACGCACGTTCTAAGGGAATGGATACTAATTTTTCAACTTCAGAAGAGGCGCGACCATCAAATTTTGTGATTACAATCACTTCAGTATCCGAAACATCCGGATAAGCATCGATTTTTAAATGTGTGACCGAATAAATTCCAAATGCAGAAACCATCAAAAAACAAAACAATACGATCGGAGAGTTTTTGAGTGAAAAACGAATGAAACCCATTAGTAACCGAAACTAAGTCCTTTTAATAAGGTAGAACCGTGTGAAACAACTTTGTCATTGAGTTTCAGTCCAGATAGTATTTGAGTGTAGTCTTCTGTTTCGATTCCTGTTTCTACTTGGATCCTTTGGAAACTTGTTGAGTCTACTTGTTTAAAAATATAACTAGTATCACCAATTAAAATAATTGATTCGTTTGGAACAGAAAGAGCTTCCATATTTTCTAACTCCACTTGTCCCGTTCCAAACATTCCTGGTTTGAATTGATTGGCAGTATTTTTTGTGATAATGATTACTTTGACTGTTCGACTAACAGGATCAATCACATCGGAAATGGAATCTATTTTTGTTTCAAATCGCTCTCCTGGAAAGGCAGAAAACTTTATAAACAGTCTTGATTGAATTTTTACTCGGTTTAATTTTGTTTCGGGAATATCTCCTACGATCAAAATATTACCCGGTTTGAGTTTGTTTAATTTTTCAATCGGAATCCCTTGCATACGTAGACGATTTAGATTTTCTTCCATCGAAGCACCCATTTGTTGCAATTGAACATTGGCATCATTCAATTCTTTGCCGGCAGCTGCTTGGTTTTCCACAAGATACTTTAATCTTGAATAGGACTTTTTTGCTCCATAAAGAGCTGCTTTACTTTTTAGATATTCGGAATAGATGATGGACTGTTCTTCTGTTTCAAAGTGATAGGAAAAATTTGCCTCTTTGGAAGAAACACAAACAACAGCAATCCGAACAGGAATGGAAAGTCCTGCACCAAGATTTCGGAACTCTGCATTGGCTAATGTGATTGTGGATGGGAGCTCCCCTTCTGATTTTTTGATGATCACCCCATCTTGGATGGCATGGAAACTAGCAATGCGAGGACGATTCTCTTCTGGTTTAGATTGGCAGGAAAACGAAAAAAAGAACAAAAAGAAAAGAGCGAGATATTGAGGCATACCGAGTCCTTTTCTTACTCTATTGGGTGAGTAAGTGAAAGCAACTGGAAAAAGAATTTTAGGTCTCTAAAAACCAGGATTCTGCGCGAACCAACCTGCCGCTGGATTTTTGTCCAAAAGAGAAAGAAGTGAGCTGCTTATTTCCTTAAATAATCAGCAAGCACCTTTCTGTTTGAAGATTGATTAAATGACTCCATCTAACTTTGCTTCTTTTAAAATAGAATTAACATGGTGTTGCACAATTTTTTTCAATTCTGGTGTTTCTGGAAAAAAGGGCCAGAGAGGAAGAAAAATCCATCCCATATAAACTTTGATTTCAGATTCGCGAGTATAAGCTTTTGCCTTTCCCGTTTCATTATTTCTAAAAGTAATCTCTGTTGAGATTTTATCATTACCGATCCCTGGTAAAATTCCCAAGGTTAATCCGGTGATAAGTGGTCCATTTCCCGTGTCTGCTTTTCTTGAATAAAATACTAAAGCGTAAATTTCATCTTCTTTATCTCCGAGTTTCACAGATTTAAAGTATCCCGTTTCTTCAAAAGCAAGTTTGATACGTTTTGCGTCTGATACTACTATTTCTGCATGGTTGATAAAAGATGGTGGGTAAATGGTAATGGATTTAGATGATGGGTTTTGTTTTAAACCTTTCATAAATGGTTCATCAACGTCTGATAATTTGTTAGCAAAAGAAATGCAGTTAGTTGATAATATTAATATAATAAAATAAATAAAAATTCTAAAGTATCGTTGCATCAGGAGATTTTCGAAAATTACCACCTAATTGCAAGTTATTTTTTGTTGACACCGTTTATAATTTTTCCTCTGATAACAGAATGTTTTTTATTCAATCGAGTTATTTTCGAATTTTGTTTTTTCTAATTCTCTGTTTTTCTTGTAAATCCACCACGGAACGTTTGTTCGATCCCAGGGATTCTAATGATGAAAAAGTCAAAACATTAGTTGGTTTCATTCTATTTGATGAAACAGAAAGAACAGATATTTTGATTCCGAGCAGTTATGTTTATCTTCAATCATTGGATGGGGAGAATATAGAAATATACGAAATTGAAGAATTGGACGAACCCAAAGAAACTTTTAAAGGTGTATCTACCAAAAGTGCATTCTATTATTTTGAAGAAGAAGAAAAAACTTATGTGTCCTACGCAAACTCAGCGAAAAATTCAATGTTTAACCCAAATGTTTTAAATGGTAACAAAGAGTATTTGATTAGAGAGTTAAAGTGGGTAAGAAGTTGCGGTGACAAATGTAGGGTGAATATGAATTCTAGATTAAACCCTTACAAAAGTTATAAGACATTAAAAATCAAAGGGAAACCTGGTGAAATTGTATTTTTAGGAATTTTTACAATCAAAACAAAGGTGATCCCATCATCGACTTCCATGTTTTCGAACAAATCAAATTTTACGATTGAATTCAATCAAATCTTGGACAACTCAGAATTTTACCAAAGAAAAATGGAACCAGACCAGGAAAAAAGAATCTTTGATTTGAAATTTGGTAAAAACCAAAAATCGGCAGAAATCAAGTTTTTGCAATCCGTTGCAGAAATGCAAAGAGAAGGTTTTTGGTATATCAAAGCCAAAGAAAAATTAAAATCTCTCGAAAAATGATAGGTATCCTATTTACTTTTTGCGCAAGGAAATGAGTCTAAACTCAAGTTCATTTTCTGGAGAGAAACTTTTGCGATTTTTACCATTATACCTCTTATTGTTTTTTACCTTTTCTTTTGTCCAATGCAAAGCCTTCGGAAAGGATCCTGAAGGTTCTCACCTTGAAAAAATAAAAACATCCGCACATTATGATCACAATCGTGAACAATTTGTAAATCGTAGACCCGATGTATTAGAGAAAATGAGAGAGAAACAAAACTTCTTTTCTCTCTTTTTTAAATTTATCTTCGGTGGCGACAAACATCAAAAACCGGATGTGAAGTTACCGGAAGAAAAGCCAGACTTTGTTGAGTTTTTAAAACCGGATGAAAACATAAAATTTATATGGTTTGGACATTCCACCTTTCTTGTGAATATCGAAGGGAAACTTTTGTTTTTTGATCCCGTGTTTTCGGAGTCTGCCGCCCCTTTTAGTTTTATGGTAAAACGATTTCAAGATGCAGTGGTCAAGTTAGAAGAACTGCCTCCAATTGATTACATCATCATTTCTCATGATCATTATGATCATTTGGATATGCAAACTATAGAATTTTTTAGATCAACAAAAACTAAGTTCATCACACCTCTCGGGGTTACTTCTCATATGAAAGAATGGGGTGTTCCGGATGATCGCCTAACAGAATTAGATTGGTGGCAAAATTTGGATCTTGGAAAACTAAAAATTGTTTGTACACCTGCACAACATTTTTCGGGAAGACGAGGAATGAATGGAAATAAAACTTTATGGTCTTCATGGACTGTGATCGGTGAAAAAGAAAGATTTTATTTTAGCGGTGACTCCGGTTATGATGTACATTTCAAAGACATTGGAGATAAATTTGGGCCTTTTGATTTAACATTCATCGAAAATGGACAATACAATCCGATGTGGGAGGCAGTACATGTATTGCCTGAACAAACAGCCAAAGCCCACTTGGATTTAAAAGGCAAACGACTTGTTCCAGTCCATTGGGGGATGTTCAATTTGTCTTTGCACAGTTGGTATGAACCTGCCGAATCATTAGAAAAACAGGCCGAGGTTTATAAAATTGATCTCCTAACACCCAAATTTGGGCAAATTGTTAAAATTCGTGAACCCAACCTAATGGAGCGTTGGTGGAAAAAATTCATCCAATCAGAATGATTCTATTCTAGTTAGTGTTGTTAGTTTTATATTATGCGGACGGGACAGATCAGAAGTTTGGTTCCCGAAAATCTTTGTAGCGAAAATCAATACAAATCATAGTTAGATTCCAGATGGGAAAAAAATTCAATCCTTGTTTTACTAATAATTGTTAAATGAAAAATGCGATTTGACACTCCATTCGTTAATTCGAATGATGAGTGTTAAATTTTATTTTTGGTGTTCTAAAATGAGAAAATTTTCCCTATCTGTTCTTGTATCAAGTTTGTTAATTCTTTCTGCAATCGGTTGTACTCCGAAGTCAGACAATAATGATTCCCTAGCATTACTTTTGCTTGGTGCGGCAGCCTCAGCGAACAGTTCTTCTGAAAACTTAGCTTGTCAAAATAAAACACTCAATTGGACGATCCGCACACCTGCAGAAGCAAACCAATGGTTTGCCGTCAAATTTGGAGACAATCGCTTTGTAGCAATTGCTGGAAATGGTACAACTCCTGCGATGGTTTCCTCTGATGGAATCACTTGGACAGGGCATACACCGCCGACTGGTGGGTCATTTACTACGCTTGCACACGGCAATGGAATGTTTGTGACAACTTCACCATCTGTTTTCACAACGAAAGTGATGTCATCCCCTGATGGAGTAACTTGGACAAACAGAACTTCTCCTACGCCTCTTTGGCAAAGTATCACTTTTGGCAATGGAACGTTTGTGGCAGTTGCTACCAATACTACTGAGAGAGCTATGACTTCGCCTGACGGAATTACTTGGACCGGTCGTACTCCTCCTGAGGATACATGGTCGCAAGTTGGATATGGGAATGGACTTTTTGTCGCTCTAGCTACTTCTGGAAAGGTCATCACTTCCCCTGATGGGATCACTTGGACAGCACGCGGTGATGTCCAAGGAAACCAATGGAGTTCCATAGCTTATGGAAATGGACTTTTTGTGGCGATTAATTCTAACGGGGCCAATCGAGTCATGACTTCTCCTGATGGGATCACTTGGACACCACGTACTGCCACTGAACAAAACTCATGGCTTTCCGTCACTTATGGGAATGGTCTTTTTGTGGCGATCTCTCAAGATGGAAACAATCGGATTATGACATCCACTGATGGAATCACTTGGAAAGCGCAAGTTGCCCCAGAACAAATCGCATGGAAATCCATTACTTTTGGAAAAAATACTTTTGTGGCAGTGTCTTCAAATACTGGATCTTCTAAAGTAATGACCGCTTCTTGCGAATAAATCTTTAAGACTAAATTTTTTTTTACCAACCAAATTATTTCTGACCCACCTCTCTAGTAGAGGTGGTTTCGATGACAAAAAAAACAGAATGGGGAGCCAAATGTAAAGAAATTTGACCTACTTAGAAAATAATAAGTAGGTATTCTATGCGAAAGCTGTTGATTGTATTTCCCATTCTTCTGGTATGTTTTCTTGGTTGTTCCTCAAAAGATGAAAATGATTTGATCCCAGGTATAAAACTCACTGGTGACCCGATTTCCGATGCTCTTCTGTTTGCCGTCCTTACCAATCCATCCTGCCAATCTCTAACAACAACAACAAATGCAAATACTCCCTTCCTTTTAGGAGACGGACAAACTTCCATTTGCAGCACCCAACTTGTGAATGGTACAATCCAAGTACAGAAGTCAGGCTCTTATGAAGTTTCTGGTAACGCAGGAAGACAAACTTTAAGTTCAACCAATTGTAGTTCCACACGATTCGATTTTCATGTGTTTTTAAAAGATGGAAATCTGGAATTGTTTTCAACCAATTCAGGCCAAACTCAAACCCTTTCTCTCGAAGTCGGAAAATCTTATTCTTTGCAAACAACAGGATTAGTGGATCCATCTGGTTACCAGTGCCAAGGAAGGCCTGTCTCTTCTGCGATCACACCATATCGTATCAATTTTCGAAAACTATAATTGAATGAAAGGGGTAGGGATTACTGTTTTTTAAAAAAGTTCCCTTTGGATTTAGGTAGTACCCGCAATTGCGGGAACCTCTCATCGCATCTCTGTTAGTTTTTGTTTAGAATGGCAACATGAAACTTTTGGTTTGGGTTTTGTTGCCATTCCTTCATCTCTTTGTTACATTTGGTTCTTTCTTCCAATGTACCCCTGTGGATAAAAAATCGTATTTTAAGGGTTTTTATCATACCTTAGACAAACGACCGCATGGGCAATTGGCATATGCTGAAAAATATGGATATAATTCTGAGTGTTTGGTTTTAATGGAAGGTCCTGTTCCCAGTCGGATGGAGCCTTGTGCCATTGGGGATCGAAGATCAAGCCGAGATATGTATCAAGAATCAGAAGTCCTGGTCACTGGTGATTTTTTTCCGATCGATTGGTCCTTTGCGGGATATGGGTATGAGTTATATGTTACCAATGATTACTACCAAAGTATAGTTTTCTTTTCTAGTTATTCGCAAAGAAGAGGGTTCTCGCGGTTTTCACCTTTGTATTACAGACGCGATATATATGGAACCGAAACAATAAGAAATAACGGTTTATATCCTTATCGAATTACTCCATTTTATACAGGAGGGCGCTAGAAGATTTCCGATTGACGAAAAGAGAAAAAATCCGAAAAATTTAACTACTAGTTTTAAATTTTTAGTGAACCCAATGAAACAACCTTCCTATTTAAATTTGTTTTTTCTTACAGTAATTTGTTTATTTTTTTTCCAGTCCCCAGTTTTCGGAAAAGACCATGAAAGTATTCATATAGGTTTTGGATCTTGTTTGCACCAAGACAAAGAGGCTCCTATACTAGGACAATGGGAAAAAGAATCTTTCGATCTCATTCTTCTGTTAGGTGATAATATATATGCCGATAGTTTGGTTGCTGAAGAAAAAATTCCTGCCTATAAAAAACAATTTCTTCGCCCAGAATGGAAGTCTATAAGGAAACAATCTAAAATCCTTGCTACTTGGGATGATCACGATTATGGAATCAACGATAGTGGTGGAGAATATTCCGACAAAGTAAAAAGTCGTGAAGTGTTTATTTCCCAAGTGGGACCTCTGATGCCAAAGGGGCGAAGTTTTGGCTCTAAGGAAGGAAATGGAATTTTTCATTCTTATTTTCTCGAATTCAAAAAGAAAAAAATTCACATCGTCATTCCTGACACAAGATTCTTTCGCTCTCCCCTAAAACGAACTTTTTTTTCCTATTTTACTGGCAAAGGCAGGTATCGTCCGAATGACTCTGATGATGTTACCTTATTGGGAGACGAACAGTGGTTATGGCTTTCTGAAGAGTTAAAGAAACCATCCGACTTACTTGTATTTGTTTCGGGAATCCAAGTGATTCCAACGGAACAACCATTTGAAAAATGGGGAAATTTTCCGAAAGATAGGGAAAAACTTTTTCAACTTTTGGCGGAAGCAAAAACAAAAGATTTAGTCATTTTATCTGGAGACAGACATATTGCGGAAATATATGAATTTCCATTACCAAACACTCGAAAGTTAATTGAAGTCACTTCGAGTTCTCTAAATCTCCCGTTGCCATTTTTACCTTTAGAATACGACTCTGAATTTAAATTGGGATCTGCGTTTCGTGAAGAAAACTACGGAATCCTAAGGATTCAATCGCAGGATGGAAAATTGGTTTGGCGTTCCCAGATCAAAGACAAAACTGGAAATGTAGTTCTTTCATATCCTAAAAATGATTCTAAAGAATGAACTTTTTAAAACAATAGGAGGGCAGTCGTTTTGAAACCCAAACAAAAAATCTTAGAAAGTTCCTTTGCTTTGTTTCGTGAAAAAGGTTTTCAAGCCACTGGAATCGCCGAAATATTAGATAAAGCTGGAGCATATAAAAAAACTTTATACGATCATTTTAAATCCAAAGATGATATTGGATTTGAATATTTAAATTACCTTTCTGAGCAACAAAGAGTTGTTATGTTGAAGGTTCTTGCAAAAGCAAACAATATGTCTGACTTTATCGAAAAGTGGGTTAATTTTATTGTCAGAAACCAACGAAATACATCTAGGAAAGATTGCCCTATTGCACTTTTTTCAGGAGAAATTTCTCACTTAAGTCAGTTTGACGTTTATAGAAATAAAGCCGTACACCATGTCCTCGAGACTGTCGAAACATGTATTCTTAACTTCTCTCCAAACTTACGACCTGAACTTGTGAAGGCATTAAGTTATGAATTGTATATGAGTTACCTTGGTGGCCTCAGGTTATATGCTTTAACAAAAGACCGAAAGGTTATTGAGAGAATGAAATCACAAATGATCGCATCGGCAGAACGTGTCGTAAAAAGTTAAAATTTACCAACTTCCACTAGCTCCACCTCCACCGGATCGACCTCCGC
The DNA here is from genome assembly GCF_002811945.1 of Leptospira harrisiae. Taxonomy (NCBI): domain Bacteria; kingdom Pseudomonadati; phylum Spirochaetota; class Leptospiria; order Leptospirales; family Leptospiraceae; genus Leptospira; species Leptospira harrisiae. Next base: position 951,696 of record NZ_NPDX01000001.1, read on the forward strand.
CACCTGAATAAGAAGAACTTGAAGAACGATAACTGGATCCAGAACTAGAGCCAGATCCACTACCCGATGGCGAGGTCACAAAGTTTGTGATTGAGCTATGAACCTTTGTCGCCCATCCGAGTTTCCGAAAGATCCTAACAAGCATTAGTGCTATTAAAATAGAACTAAAAAATGAAATGGTTTGGTAAAAGTTAGGTGAATCCAGTAAAAAGGAAGTATGTAGTCTTATTTTTTGCCAAAGGATAAAAAACAATGCATTGAAAAATAGAAATCCTTCACCTCCAATAAATCCCAAAAATCCTATTAAAAATGAAAGTGCAAAATAGAATTGCCATAGAAAATGAGGTTTTGGGGTTTCAAGATCTTGCACCTTTGTTTCTACAAATGAATTGGAAACGTTTGAACGTTTTAAATTGAAAAGATAGGAATCAATTGCATCTGCAGTTCGAATGCACATCCAATCAATATCTCCTGTTTTCCTGTCGTTTTCTATCGAATTTCTGATTTCTAAATCTAATTGATTACGATCAATAGAATATGATTTATTAATTGTTGGATTGGAAACAAAGGAGTTCTCATCTGTATATACATAAATTTCTTTTTGGTTGATTGAAAACAAAACGGTAATGGCTGGAGTATTCCCAAAGGCCTGCTTATGAAATTTTTTGGCATCTTTTTGTAAGTCGGAGTTTGTATCTAATATTAAAATTTGTGTTTTTAGATTATAGTTGGTTTCAATTTCTGAGACTGCTTTCCCACTTCTTTCAAATGCAAACGTTTCCAAAGCATCATGTGGATCATAAACACCTGTGCCTTTTGTAATAACTTGTTTGTTTTTATGACTCAGATAGTCCAACATATCTAAAAAAGCCAAATAACTGTAGTTCGTAAAATCATAGTTTTGTTTTTCTTTGTATCTTTTGTTGAATATAGTTCTAATTTTATTCGTACTAAGTGACCAATTGAGTTCAGGTGAAACAAGGATGGTTCCTAAATAGTTATTATTTGGAGATACCGCAAAAACAACTTTATGTTTATTTTGTTTTTTTTGTAATAATAACTTGGTGGCCTTTGATTCGAGTGCCCATTCAGTCTCGGAAGGTAAAACACAAAATTGAAAATCAATATTTTGAAGTGGTCTAATTTCTTTTTTTAAGAGAGGGATTGTATCGGGGTGCAAATCGCCATTTTTGTCATTAAAACTTTCCAAACAATTTGTTGCATAGAAGGCGGGAGAATCTGACCGAATTTGGTCCAAAATTGCATTGGTTCCTTGTACCACTGCGCCTGTTGAATTTCCAGATTTCATATTTGGTATGATGATTTCATCGATGATTCGTTTGGCTGTTACGTCAGTGAGTGTTCCTTCTAAACCATAACCAACTTCTATTCTAACTTTTTTATCATTAGGTGCTAATAAAAACAAAACTCCATTGTCCTTGGTTTTTGTTCCAAGTTTCCATTTCTCAAATATGGCAATTGTTTCTTCTTCAATTGTATTTTTGTTCAACGAATCGGCGATATAAACTACTACTTGATTTGTTGTTTCTTTTTCTTCATCTAAGAGTTGTCTTTCCAACTGTTGTTTTGATTCATTATTTAAAAAATGAGAGGGATCCATTACGGGACTTGTGAGTTCTGGGTATGGATCTTTAATAACGTTACAAAAAAAGGAGAATAGAATGAAGAAAAGGAAAAGTAAATATTTCATTCTGTAATTTCAGTTTTTCCTTTGGGAATCTCTTGTACGAACATCCAAATGATTCCATCTTTCACTTTCCCAAGACCTATATAGAGATAATAAAAAGGATAACCAAGTGGCCCCGGTTTGTATTCTTTTTGAACCACTGGTTCCCATTTTTGACGCACCTGTACATGAACAGAGGATAGTTGAACAGCACTAGAAAGGTATTTTAGTTTTCCTTCCCATCTTTCAATGGACTCGGAAACTTTATTTAATTCTGCTTCAACTTTTAAGGTTTCTTCCAAAGTTTTTGCAGATTTTAATATTTCTAAAAGCCGAACCCTCATCTTTAAAGAATTTTCCATTCGTATTTCGGTATCAGTATAATCTTCAGTAACATCCTGTGCGGATACATCTTCAGAATAGTTTTGCGATTGGTTTCGTAGGGTAAATAAAAACTGTTTTAGTTTTTCTGCCGGAATCTTTAACTGTATATTTCCGTTTGAACTGTACTGAAGTGTATAACCTCCAAAAGATTCTGCAAGTTTAATAATTTCTGTAACTTTGGCTTCAATTTCTTTGGATTGTAAATTGACATTCACCGAATACACCATCATTCTTTTTTGAATTTTCGGAGCATTGGCAACGGACTCACTTGAAGGAGTGGCGATGGGTGCTGCGGAAACATTGTCTGCAACTTCATTATAAGAGCGACTGAATGATTTATTTTCGCGTCCCATCTCTTTTGAAGAAGAGCAGGCTACAAAAAGAAAGGTAACGCTTAGGAAGAATAAGAAAGAAAAAAGTTTTTTAAAGATTCCCATGGTGGATACTGAGTTTATTCCGCTCAGTATCCAATCGCAAATCTTTTTTATGTGCCTATTGTTGATTCTAGAAAGCTACCATAACCTTTATCTTTTCCAAGTGCAGTGACTGGTTTTCCTTGGTCAATCGCCAGTTTCCCGTTAATATACACTTTTTTGACAGTATCGTCGTTACGACGAACCCAACGTTTGAAGTCTTCCATAAATGGCATTGGTGCTTCTACATCTTTTGCAAGAGAGTCGTCAAGTTTTGTTGGATCGATCAATACTAAGTCGGCTCGTTTTCCTTCTTTGACATAACCTGCATCAATTCCAAACCAATCTCCAATTTCTCCCGTTAGACGATGTACGGCTTTTTCCATTGTCATAAAAGGTTTTTGTTCTAATTCCGCATCTCTAACTAGTTTCAACATACGGAGAGGAAAGTTATAATGTGCCATTCCTCGTAAGTGTGCTCCGGCATCCGAAAAACCAATTAGAATGTCTGGATAGGACACAATCTTTTGTAACGGTTCTTTTCTATGGTTCGCCATGACTGTGTACCAACGAACTTTATTTCCATGTTCGGCCACAAGATCAAGAAAAGCGGTTACCGAATGTACACCTTTTTCTTTGGCTACATCATCAATTGATTTTCCTATGAGTGATTTGTCAGGAGCATCAACGATCTTAGTTTCTTTAAAGTTACGATGAAAAACTCGTGGTAAAAACCAATTTGTCCATTGGCGTTTGAACCAATCCCTGTAACTAGGGTCTTTCATTAGTTTTTTTCTTTCTAATTCATCTTCAATATGATTTGCTTTGGCCCCTGCCGCAAACTCTTCAAAGACCACCACATCCATTCCATCTGCATACAAATCAAATGGTTCTGGAAGGGCTTGGAATTTAAAATCAGATTTGAAGATGGTGTTAGTGATACGACCAATGAGTCCAAGTAGTTTATACAAACCTGGATCAAACTTTACATCCATAAGAGAAATGATTGTTGTTTTAAGAGGTTTGCGAAATAATCCAAAGGCTTCTTTTAAAAACATCAAAACATTAATTTTAGTAGAAACGTTTGGAACACCTTGGAAGATCTTTCCTCTTTTTCTTAATGTTTTGTTTAGGTATTGGTATTCACTCCAATTTGCATAGGTGGATGGAAGAGGTCTTGATCGAAATCGAGAACCGTCCATTTTGTCCCAAATGAGTGTATTGATGGAAAGGCCCATAAAACCTGCATCTAGTGCTTCTTCGAGAATTTGATTCATTTTCTCTAACTCTTGTTTTGTGGGAACTTCTCCTTTTGTCAAAGATCGTTCGAGTCCCATCACATGAGCACGAATGGCAGAGTGGCCGGCAAACGAAGTTACATTTGGGCCAAGTGGCATATTATTTAAATGTTTTTTGTATTCTATTGCCGAGTTCCAATTTTTTTTACTTTCGAGGATTGATAAAACATTCTTTCTCGGAATTGCTTCCACACGGCTAAACATATCAGCCAAATCAGTTGGATCACCGACTGCCAAACTTAAAGAGCAACTTCCTAGAGAAATGGTTGTGACTCCGTGGCGTACGGATTCAGAAAGGTCCGGTGCCATTTCAATCTCTGCATCGTAGTGCGTATGAAAGTCAATAAATCCAGGGGTGAGCCAAAGGCCTTTTCCATCCACAACGGTTTCACCCGGTTTTGGACTTAACTCTGATTTTGAAATGGATTCTACCATTCCGTCTTTGATACGCAGATCGCCAATATAAGATGGATTTGTGCTACCGTCGAAAATTCTCGCCTGTTTGATGAGCGTGTCTGCCATGATACCTCCGGAAAAACCAAACGAAATTATGGCAGATTGACAAAGATTTGTCAATGATTCGTTACGAATCACCCAAAAGATTCTCTGGACGAAATCCTATCTTGTTCAGAGAGAAGCCACCAAACGTGTCGCTAAATCCACTAACTCTGCTTCGGTGATTTCTCTGTTGTTTTCTTTTGAAGAAATAGATTTGGCAGTCTCAAATAATTGGTGGATTTCTGATTGTGGTACAACAATTCCTCGGTTTTCCAATAAAAACTGAATGGCACTATGTCCTGATTGGTTGGTAAAGGAAATGGTTTCTCCATCATTTCTTCCAACAAATTCCGGAGAAAAAGTTCTATAAGCACCTTTTGATTGTTTAATGGTCTTCGCTACACCATCCTGATGGATTCCGGACCGATGGGAAAAAATATCTTCACCTATGATCGGAGTTTTTTCGCCAATAGGAATCCCTGTCATTTCTGCGATTCGTTTGGCAGTGGGGTAAATCCGTTGAAAGTTGATTCCCAAGTTTTCACCATTTTGGTGTAAGGCGATACATGTTTCATATAAGTTTGTATTTCCTGCTCTTTCCCCTAATCCATTTAAAGCCACTTCAATTTGTTCCGCCCCCACATAAACACATTCTACGGAAGTAGCGGTTGCCATTCCTAAATCATTGTGTGTATGAACCGAAACTTTGGCTCTGTTTCCAATAAAATTCTTCATTTCTTTGACCATATTTACAAATACCATTGGTCGATATCTTTCCACAGTATTGGGTAAGTTGATGATATTGGCCCCGGCAGCAATGGCTGAAAGAAAAGCTTCTTTCGTGAATGAAAAATTTTCTATAGCATCACCAAAATGTTCTCCTGAAAATTGAATTTCTACCTCAGGCCCAACAATGGATCTTGCAAAGGTCACAGATTTGTGGATTTTTTGTATGACTTCTGTTTCAGAAATTTTTAATACATTCCGAATCGAAAAATCACTCACTGGATAAACAATATGCATTCTTGGTTTATTTGCATATTGAATGGCTTCCCAGGTTTTAGAAATTTCTGCTTCATTGGCTCTGGATAACCCGGCGATTGGTTTACCAACTGGTGCTCGTTTGGCTAAGGTTTTACTCGCCACAAATTCTGTTTCATTGGAAGAAGGAAATCCTACTTCAATTCCATCTACATTCAATTCGACAAGTAAGTCGAACACTTCGATTTTTTCTTCTAAGGTCCAAGGTTTTCGTAAGGCTTGGTTTCCGTCCCGCAAGGTAACATCTTGGATTTTGATTTGATTTGGTTTCATGGTTCCTCCACATCCGCCGCCACTTCTGACCGGGAGGACCAAAATAAAAAAAGCCCACTTCCCGGTTGGGAGTGGGCTTTGTCACACAGCACGTTCTCCCTCGATCTATAAAAGTTCGAGGAGGAGGAGTAACTGGATGTTAGCAGACAATTTCATTGTTAACTTTTAGACGATCACTGAAGAAGATTCCTGTCAATTTTTTTTAATTAAGATACGAGAAATTTGTACAAGAAGTAACAAAGTTCCAAATCCGATTGGGATGAGGAGGGTAAAGGATAGTTGAAAGCCCAGTCCAAAACCCACAGTGGCAAGGATACTTGCGAGAAATAAAGTGGAGAAAACAAAGCCGGATACTGGCAAATTTGCCTTACCTCGTGCCAAAAAGAAGACGGCAATGGACGGTCCTAAGGTATATGAAAAAATGGTAAGGCCCATTTCCAAAATTCCTTTCTCCCAAGTTTGGACAAGAAAGTAAGGGATAAGGCTTGAGCCAAAGAGAGTGATTCCAAAAAATAGGGAGAGTGTTCTTGGACTAAACCAACGATCCATTCCCCAATCTCTAGCCCAAGTTAACGAAAGGGAATTGATTGTGGAGCTCAATGTAGACATGGCACTAGCAAGAATGGCCGCCACTAAAATCCCAAGAAAGGGAGATGGAACTTCATTAATGATAAATAAACTAAAAACTTTATCTGGTGCCATGGTTTGGCCTGCGTAAAACAAATAAAGTAATGAACCTATCAAAAGAAAAAGCAGGAATTGTAAGATAACAAGTATTGCACTTCCAATCAAAATCTTTTGCCCTGAAACCAAATTTTTAGTGGCAATGACTCGTTGCACAAGCATTAGATCTGTTCCGTGTGATCCAATAGAAATAAAGGCACCACCTATCAGTGCAAATACGATAAAGTAACTATTGTCTCCGGATGGAAGATAATCAAATATCAAAAAATTCCACTTTCCTAAAGTTTGTAATTGGGTCACACCTTCGCTTATGGGAATGTTTAATTTGGAAATAAGAAGTCCAAGTGCAAATATTCCACCCAGGATATAAATGAACCATTGTAGAACATCGGTAAATACAATGGCACGAAATCCCCCGACCACAGAGTAGATAACAGTAACAATACTAAGAATCGACAGTGCAATCATACCCAAAAGTTCTGGTGAAAATTTTAAACCCATTCTTTCTAGAAGAAAGGCAATTGGTAAAGAACTAACATACAATCTAATTCCATCACCTAAAAGTCGCGAAACGGTAAATACTAAAGATATTGTTTTTTGGGGAGATTTTCCAAAACGATTACCTACATATTCGTAAACGGAAATGGTATCACCTGAAAAATAAGCTGGCAATAGATAGAATGCAACGATGGTTCTTCCAATCAAATAACCAAAGGCAATTTCAAGAAACCTATAATCACCTTTAAAAGATAAAGAAGGAATACTCAAAAATGTTAAACTCGAGGTCTCGGTTGCCACAAGAGAAATTAAAAGAAAAATCCAATGGATTTCTTTTTTTGCTAAATAAAAATCTTCTTCTTTTTGATTATTTTTTGCAAAATGAAATCCAAAATAAAAAACGATGATAAAATAAAAAACGAGAACGAATAAATCCCAAATCATAGAATTCCTTTAGGCAATGATATTTAAATTTGGATATTTCAGTAACAGACGGAGTAAATCCGAACGAGTGATCATTCCAATAGGATGATTATCGTCATCTACAACAGGAATACATCCAATTCTTTCTTCTAAAAGTACTTTGGTTACCCCTCTAATTTCTGAGCCAGGAGACCCAACTAACACTCGCTTGGTCATTATGTCTGATATGGGCCAGTCTCTTTCATAGGACTTACTTTTTTCTAAAATATCTCGATCGGAAACAAAACCAACAAGGGTTCCCAAATCATCAGTGATGGGGAGGTGGCGGATGCCTTTTTCTAACATAAAGTCCAAACAATGGGAGATGGTTTCGGAAGAGGGTAGGCTGTAGGCAGGTTTTGACATGATTTCGTGAAGGAAATAGACGGTTTTTTCGGTTTGGCCAGCAGACTCTTTATAAACATCTCCTGGAGACCTATGTAAAAAAGAAGAAATGGAAGCGTTCGCACTCTCTTCGGCATCGCCGGAAATCGGAGCTGCATTCCCTCCTGGGTGGATTTTGTGGACCCGATCGGTATAAGTGGGCGGTGGATTGGGTAAAATGCGTCCATCGTGAATCCAAAAGAACATAATTGTGCCTACCTATCTGAAAAGTTTGTCAAAAATAAGAAAAAACTTGCAAAAAACGAACAGTGGTTTTTTATCCATCCTACATTTCCGAAAAGTTTCATACGAAAAGGCAAAACCCATGACCCAACACTACGAAAACCTCTACCAAGCACTTACCCATGTTGCAGAAACCCTGCCAAACAAAGTTTCCTTTCGGAAAAGGAAATCGGCGAAGGAATTCCCTGGGATCAGTTTTGGAGATTTGAAACAGTTTGTCGACCACTTGACTTTGGGTTTTATCGATCTGGGTGTAGAGGTGGGAGACCGAATCGGGTTTTTCTGTGATGCTACAGTCAATTGGCTTCGGACAGACATCGCCATTTTGACCTCTGGTGCAGTGGTTGTGCCAAGGGGAACAGACATTGTCCGAGAAGAAATTTTATATATCCTAAATCATTCAGAAGCAAAATTCCTTGTGGTGCAAAAACCAAAAGATAAAAAACGCATTGATGATTTGTTAGGTGAACTTCCGCATTTAAAACAAATTTTTATTTTGGAAACGGACCTAGGGGATTTGTATACTGGTGAAAATTCTATTTTAGCAATTGCCGAAAAAGGTAAAATAAGATGGAATCGTGACGGCAAACAAACGTTAGAGACAAGGATCAATCAGACGGATCCGGATGCACTTGCCACTTTGATTTATACTTCCGGAACAACAGGGAATCCCAAAGGAGTAATGTTGTCTCAGAAAGGATGGATCACTGCGATTCAAAATACAATCTCTCGATTGGATATGAATTCCAATGACAATGCGGTGAGTTTACTACCTCCTTGGCATGCATTTGAAAGAGCCATTGAATATGCTGGAATCTTTCTCGGAATCGATTTTTTAGTTTCAAATATGTCTTCGTTAAAGGATGATCTTCGTGATTTTCGTCCGACGATCTTTCCTTCGGTCCCACGCATTTGGGAATCTGTATACAACGGAATCATTGCTAAAGTTGCAAAGGAAGGAGGTTTCAAAGAAAAGTTATTTCATTTCTTTTTGAAATTTGGATCCACTTGGGCACACTATTACGCAATGTGTTTTGGATTTGAATTTGAAATCAAAAAACCAAATTTTTTAGTATCGTTCGCCAAGAGGACCTATGCATTTTTCATTTTGACTTTACTTTCTCCATTAAAACTAATTAGCATTCAGATTTTTTCTGCAATCCATAAAGCGCTTGGAGGAAGGATACGAATCTGTATTTCTGCTGGTTCTGCTCTTCCGAGTGTTGTGGATGGATTTTTATCTGCCATTGGATTAAAAGTTTTAGAAGGATATGGGATGACGGAGACATCGGCTGTTGTGTCCATTCGTTCCAATTCAAAACCAACAAAAGGTACAGTCGGAATTCCAATTGCAGGATACCAAATTCGACTCAAAGATGATACAGGTAAAATATTATCTGAGGTAGGGGCCAAAGGTACTCTTTGGATCAAATCAAAACAAATTTTAAAAGGATATTACAAACGTCCGGAACTCAACCAAGTTGTATTTGATACAGAAGGTTTTTTTGATACGGGAGATTTGATGATGATCTCTCATCGAAACGAACTTGTTTTTGCTGGTCGTTCCAAAGATACAATTGCGCTCATTGGTGGCGAAAACGTAGAGCCAATCCCGATAGAAGACAAACTTCTTACCTCAGCATACATAGACCAAGTGATGGTAGTCGGTCATGATAAAAAAACTCTTGGTGCTCTCATCGTTCCTAACTTTGAAGCCGTAGAGGCTAAAATTCCAGGTATTTCTAAGGAAAAAGCAGGGGAATGGAATACCAATCCAAAGGTTCGGGAATTATACCGAGCTGAAATTTCACGCATTATTTCTCGCGAAAACGGATTCAAAGGATTCGAAATGGTACCAGCTAACAATTTTTATTTGGTACCTCGTCCCTTTGATCCCGATGTCGAAATGACAAGAACTTTAAAGATGAAGAGAAATGTCATTTCGGATGTATTCTCAAAACAAATTGAAGGAATTTACCAATGATACACCCAAAACTGAATCCCTATCTGAATGAGGAGGAGAGAAGTTTTTACAATACTGTTTTCCAATTTTCAGAAGATAAAGTTTTTCCCTCTGCAGAGGAGAGAGATGAAAAAGAAATTTGGTCAGACGAATTATGGAAAGAGTTTAGCAAAGCTGGTTTAACAGGACTTACCATCCCATCGGAATTTGGTGGTGAAGGCGCAAGTTGTTTACAGTGTTCGATTGCAACCGATGCATTCGCATCAGGTTCGTTAGATGGAGGGATGGGGTTATCCTGGGTAGCACACTTAGTCATTGGAACGATGCCAATTGTTTTCCAAGGAACAAGTGAACAAAAATCAAAATACCTACCGAAACTTGCCACTGGTGAATGGATGGCAGGTTTTGCTCTTACTGAACCTGCTTCTGGATCAGATGCAGCTTCTCTACTGACAAAGGCGGAAGAAGTAGAAGGTGGATGGAAACTAAACGGGACAAAAATGTACATCACAAACGGTCCTGTCGGACAAGTATTTGTTGTGATGGCGCGCACTTCTGAAAAAGGAAGAGGACCAATGGGAATTTCTGCATTCATTGTGGAAAATAATACTCCCGGATTTAAGGTCAGTAAAATTTTAAAAAAATTAGGTCACCATACTTCCATGACCGCCGAACTGGTGTTTGAAGACATGATCATTCCGAAGGAAAATTTGCTTGGTCCATTGAACACTGGTTTTATGAGAATTGGAAAAGAAACCTTAGAGTGGGAAAGGACTGTTTTTGTCGCAGGCCTTGCCGGTGCTATGGAATTTTGTTTTCGCAAAGGACTTCGATATGCGAATGAGAGAGTACAATTTGGAAAACCTATTTCTAGTTTTTATGGAATGCGGGATATTCTTGTTCGTAACTGGGTTTATATCCAAGCTGCAAGAAGATTGATTTATTGGGTGGCAGAACGAAAAGATAGGGGAGTTGCTTCTCCACTTGAAAGTAGTTTAGGAAAACTCATTTCTTCAGAAATTGCTGAGGACGTTGCAAAAGATTCCGTACAGCTGTTTGGTGGGTATGGATATATGAAGGAATACTCCGTGGAACGATTTTACAGAGATGTAAAGTTAGGCACCATCGGAGGAGGAACCAGTGAAATCCAACGTTCCATTATTTCTTCTTTGTATCCTGGAAAGGAAAAATTTTTAAAAGATTTTTCTAAATTAGAAGTTGAGTCTAATCTAACGGACAAGATACAAAATGTTCTGTTCGAAATTATACTTTCTATGGATGCAGAGCCGAATAGAAAAAAACAACAATCTGTCGAATTTGCATTTGCAGACGTTTTGTCCATTTTTGTGATCCTTTCTCTTTCGGAATTAGACACACATAAACCTACAGAATACTATTCCCTTGATGAAAAATTGATGGATCGAAAGTTACTTTCGTATTATCTTGTGGGCAAGTATCTTATGTCATTCACTCGGCTTTCTAACTATGTTCCCGAAAAACTCACCCAACTTTGGGATTGTTATTCCCAATTGGGAAAATCAGTTGAGGAAAGCGTACACGAACGTTTTCACTCGCTTCAGGAACTTTTGTAACCAATGAAAGCCGCTAGCCGAATTGCATTTTTTTATTTGTTATTCGGCTACGTGTGGATTTATTTTTCAGATTATGCGATTTCTCTTATATTCCAATCTCCTGAAGATATAAGAGAAGTCCAAAGCCTCAAAGGTTGGGGATTTGTGACTGTTTCTGCAGCGATTATTTTTGTCCTTTTAGTAAGAGAGTTACGGAGGCAAAAACACGTCCTGTTTGAAAAAATTGAATCCGACCAACTTTTTCAAGTCATCCTAGAGCGAATCGAAGACGCAGTGATTGTTTTCAATTTAGATACTTGGAAAATTGATTTTTTAAGTGAACAAGTATCCCGCCTTTTTGATATCCCAACGAAAGATATTCTCATCCATCCTGAACTTCTTATGGAACGGGTCCACGAAGGTGATAGGGCTCGAATGACAAATATTTGGATGAACCAATTAAGAGAAAATCATACTGGGTTATTATATCGTATTTGTAAGTTAGATGGGAAAATTAAGTGGGCATTGGAACATCGACTTTTTATCCCAACAAAAGATGGAAGTGCCAATAAAGCAGTGGCTGTCATTACTGATATGACAAGTTATATGGAAAACCAATCCAAACTGGAACGTTCCTTACGTGAAAACGAAACTTTGTTAACAGAAGTCCACCATCGGGTTAAAAATAATTTAGCTGTTATCATTTCTTTTCTGCAACTCCAAGTTTATTCTTCCCCTCCAGAAACTGCTGATATTTTGGAACAAAGTATTGTCAGAATCAAAGCCATTGCATTAGTTCATGAAAAACTCTATAGTAGTAAAAATCTATCTGGCTTAAGTTCTGTAGATTATATAACAAGTCTTGTTGAGAATATCAAACTTATGTATATGCGAACAGACATTCGTATCGAACTCGATATCCAAAGGTTAGATTTTAACATTGTCGATGCTATCCCTATGGGCCTTATGATCACGGAAATGTTAACCAACAGTTTTCGACATGCATTCACAGGTGGGAAATCAGATGCATGGATTAAAATTGATTTTGTTGTGACAGACCAATTCAACTATGAATTGAAGTATCGAGATAATGGAGTAGGTTTTCCTCCAGGACTCAATTTTCGAAAAGCTGAATCCATTGGATTGTCAGTTATTTTTTCATTATGTAGCCAAATGAATGGTAGAGAAGTTGAATGTTCGTCTTCACCAAACGAAGGTGTGTTTTATCATTTTGCCTTTTCACCAAAAAAGGTAATCCCAAAGGAAAATATAAATGTATCAAAAGGGTAAAAGTTTTTCAGAAATTCAAATTGGAGATTCTGCCTCCTTTACTAAAACAATCACTGAAACGGATGTGTATCTTTTCGCTGGAATCAGTGGAGATTTTAATCCACTCCATGTTGATGAAGAGTATGCTAAATCAACAAGTTTTGGAACAAGGATTGCCCATGGAGGACTTGCTGCATCACTGCTCGCTCCAGTTCTCGGGATGAAGTTACCTGGACTTGGAACGGTTGCCTTAGAAACGACTACTAAATTTCGAAAACCTGTGTATTTTGGAGATACAATCACTTGTTTGGTGGAAGTGGTAAAAAAAGTTGAAAGACTAAAAGCTGTGAAAATGAAAATTGTTTGGACAAATCAAAAATCAGAAGTAGTGAGTAAAGGAGAGACTCTTGTTATTCCTCCCGGTTGAGAAATTGTCCAACAAGACCAATTTCATCCTCGACATACTCACGAATTTCTTCTAATTCGTCTTCGTCTAAAATTTCTTCTAAGATTTCATCTCCGGATTCGTCTTGCCCAATTCTCATAACGATATATCCTGGAACATCGGAATCTGGATCGTCCATTTCTACATTGACAAATTGAAATTCCTGTTCTGTGGATGGAAGGAAAACAAGATAATCATTTCCCATTTGTGAAAAGGAATAAAAAACTTCCCATTGATAGCTGTTTCCTTTTTCATCTACTAAATCAATTTCTTCTGTGACTCTGCTTGGAAGAAAGTCATCTCCTTGGAATCCAAAATCTTTTATGTCCATTAGGAAAAGAACTCCTTCTCGAAGGGAAGGCTATGTTTTTTTTTGAAGTTACATTCTTTACATGCTGGAACCAAATTTGCTTTTACAGATTTTCCTCCTCGGATAAGTGGGATTAGGTGGTCCATAGTTAATTCTTCTACTTTAAATTTTTTTCCGCAGTAATGACAAACACCGGAAGAACGTTTGTTTTTCCACCATGCACTTGTTTTTAGTTCTTTTGCCTTCCTTCTTTCCCGTGCGATTTCTTCATCGCTCACATCGGAAAAAAATGAATCGGAGGGAGTATCCGTCATAATTTAAAAAAATCTGTTTTTTTCTCTTCGTCAAGAAAAAGATGGAGGAATGGGAAGATTGGTTTACCTCGATAATTTAAGATCCTTCGCACTTTTACTCGGAATTGTGTTTCATGCAGCCATCGTGTATGCCTCAGATATCAAATATGCCATCCAAGAATCAGATAGAAGCGATGTTCTTTCATATTTTTGTTATTGGATCCATAGTTATCGTATGCCTATGTTTTATATGATTTCTGGTTTTTTTTCGGCAATGGTCTGGGAAAAAAAAGGTAGGAACTTTTATTTAGAAGCAAGATTCAAACGTGTATTAATTCCCACAATCTTTGGGCTTATTTTTTTTGCACCTATCCAATATTACCTAACGGAAAGAGTTAAAAATCCAAATATTGAACTTTTGCCTTTTCTGAAATATTTTTTTACAAAGGAAAATTTCCAACATTCTCATGTTTGGTTTCTTGTGGATTTGTTTTGTTTTAGTATTTTGTATAGTTTGATTCCAAAATCTTTTTTTAAATCAAAACTTTGGGATCGAATTCCAGCAGACTTTTTTAGGTATATCATTCTTATTAGTTTTTGTTTTCTGTTTGTTTTTCTAGGTCATACACAAATATCTAAAGGAGAATCTTATTATGGTATATTTAAACTTACATTTATATTCCAATTTTCTTTTTTTCTTTCAGGTGTTTTTAGTTATCATTGGAAAACCATTTTAATTCCAAAAAATTATTCTCAATTGAAAAACCTAGCCGTTTTGATTTGGGCTATCATTGTATATTTAATATTTAAGGATTTGGAGATTGAAGATCCGCTTTGGATTTATTTCCAATATGCGAATGTTTGGATGAGACCCGTACATATTTTTTTATGGGTCCTCTCGCCATTTTTGTGGACAAGTTTTTTAGTTTCTATGTTCCAAACCTTTGGAAACAAGGAAGGAAAAATGGGATCTTATTTGATCGAAGCAAGTCTTCCTATCTATTTAGTCCACCATCCTCTTTCTTTATTTTTTGCTTATTGGGTGAAAAGTATGGATTGGGGGATATGGGGGAAGTTTTTTACCCATATCCTTTTTGTTTTGTTTTTAAGTTTTTTCCTCTACCAATTTTTAATCCGAAAATTCAAACTTCTTCGTTTTGTTTTCGGATTAAAGGCTAAGTAGTTTTTAAGTTTTGCTGATGGCTTGGATGGCAGAAGCAACTGCAGAATCCATACTTCCCGTATGAAATGCCAAATGTTCCCCAGCAAAAAACACCCTTTCAAAAGGTTCGGACCAAACATCTTTGATACCAAAACTTCCAGGTGGAAACAAAGAAACAAATCCAGATCTTCCTGTTGTTTTTTGAAAACTATGAAAAAAGAAAGGAGATTCGAGAATTAAATCTAAGTTTTCAACTTCTTCCAAGGATGATGTCATTAGAATCTTTTTTTGACGATCACTTCCTTTTTCAAACAATGCTGCTCTGTCTCCAGTGGTGATTGAAGTAACGGCCGTTACATTGGTTCCGATTGCCGCATCAGAGACATATAAGGTTTCGGCAGCAGTATTTGTTGAAAGGAAAAGTTTAGCTAAAGAATCTTTTGATTTTACAAAACTTAAATTTTTAGAAATTTTTCCGGTTTGCATTCGTAATGCAGAGTAAATTAAGTCCTTCGGTAATCCTGGTGTCCATTTGATATCAAGTACAGCAGCGGTAGGCAAAGCGCAAATGACCAAACTACCTTTAAGAGATCTCCCGGAAGACAATTCAACTGTGACTTGGTTTTTTTGTTGCGAAACCTTTGTTACTGTTTCGCCTAAAATCAATTCTTGGTTTCTTAATGAGTTTCCGAGTTCTTTGATGATACATTCTGCACCACCCTTCACTTGGAATTTTGGTTTGAGAGCTGACTGTAATGCCGAAAGATCATCTAACACTGATTCACTGGAAATTTGATTTAGATCAGCACCTAGAATGACGCGATAAAGATCATTCATAGATCGAATTTCTTCTTCCGTTAACCCTTGGTATCGTGCGTATGACGAAAAGTTAATTTTGTCTAATCCTTGTTTTTGTGTAATACCTAGTGATTTGTGTAATTCTATGACTTTATCTAATGTTTCAATAGATCCAGAAGAAATTTTTAAAAGTTCGACATTTGATTTTTGTAGAGAAAAACGTTCTGTTACGTTAGTGGAAACCAAATCTAAGTTAAGTTGTTTAACTAAACTTTTAATATCCGTTTGGCCTTCGCCAATCCATTCACCACCTAAATCTTGTAAGATTCCTAGTTCAGGATTTTCATAAGTAGCAATTCTTCCTCCCAATTTTTCTCCCCGCTCAATGACTGTGACATCATATCCTGTCTGTTTTAAGAGGTAGGCAGAGTAAAGGCCGGAAAGGCCACCACCAAGAACGATGGCTTTTTTTCCACCGCTAGACTTTGGTTTGGTTTCAGCAGTCGTTATCGTTGTGGTTTGTCCGAATGATTTTTTAGGAAGTAGGAAACCTGCCCCTAAAGTAACAGCGCTCATCTTTTGTAAGAAACTTTTTCGATTCATAGAACTTTCCCTATTTTAACATCGGAAACAAAAAAGGCTAGAAAAATTAGAAAAATACAATCTAGTAACTTTGTCTTTTTAAGCGAATTGGGAGATTACTGCCTTTGTCTTTCCGCCAAACCAAATTAACGTTTCTTAGTTTTCTAGTGTTTTTGCCTGGGATTTTGTTATCTGAACCAGCAGTTCTACTCAGTCCAGAACTAAGTGGCAAAAATATCTGGTCGGATGTCCTTGTTTTAGAAGACAAAGACCAATCCATTTCAGAAGAAAATATTACGAATGGATCTTATGATTCAAAATTTCTAAAATTATCATCGCCCAACTTGGGCTTTTCAAAATCCACTTTTTGGGTTCGCATCTTAATCAAAAATCCTACGGAAGATACAATCCGTTGGAATTTGGTTTTTGATTTTCCACTTTTGGATGAAATTCAAATTTTTGGAAAAGAGCTTCCTCAATCTCTGATACGAGCTTTAGGTGATAGACATCCTTTTCCGGCAAGGAATTTAGATTATCGTAATCCAGTTTTTCCTTTGGAAACAAAACCTGGTGTATCTTCAGTTTATTATTTAAGGATTTTGTCCGAGTCCACAATTCCACTAACAATCAGTATATGGAATGAACGCGATTTTTATGATCAGTTAAATAAAGAACAAATGATCTTTGGATTGTTCTACGGCATTTTATTTGTGATGATTGCGTATAACTTTTTTATCTACATTTTTACCTATGAAAAAAGTTATCTTTTTTATATGTTTTTTGTAAGTTCCATTTTTTTCTTTCATTTTATAAACAATGGATTTGCATTTCAATACCTTTGGCCGCATTGGATTTTTTGGGCAAATTATTCTCTTCCTTTTTTTATTTGTATGTCTTGTATCACGGGACTTATCTTTTCAGATAATTATCTGAGTTTAAAAAAACACCTTCCAAAGATTTCCAAATTGATGTGGATTTGGGCCGGGATACTTTTTTTGTTCTCCGGTTTTACATTTTTTTTAAGTTACCGGATTGCAATGGTCACAGCCATTATACTCACAGTTCCAACGGCTCTTATTATGGTGTTTAGTGGAGCCTCCACTTATTTTTCTAATGTGCGGGCTGCTCGGTATTTTTTAATTTCTTGGTCTTTTTTTCTTATGGGTGTTCTTTTGTATTCATTAAAGAGTTTGGGTTTTTTGCCAGACAATCAAATTACAAGATGGACCATACAAATTGGAACTGCCTTACAAACTATTTTGTTGTCACTAGGGCTTGCTGACCGTATCAACTTTCTAACTCGTAGTCTTAGGGATCATATTAGAGAACTTTCACACGCTAAGTTGAAAATTGAAGAATCAGAAAAACGATTTCGAGAAATTTTCCAAGGATCTGATGAAGTTATTTTGATGATGAATGAGAACTTTGAAGTCATCAATGCAAACAGGGCATTATCTAAACATATGGGGTTTCGATTGGATGACTTAAGAGGTAAAAAAATTACAGACCTGGTGTATACGGGAAAAGATCAAAAGTCAGAATATAATGTTATGTATGTCACAGATAAATTGACCGACTTAAAAATGACAGGTTCGATAATTAATTTTAAAACAGAGTTTGAACAAAAATATGTAAAAGAACCAAAGGAAATGTACTGTAGATTACAATACATTGATTTTGAAGAAACAAGAGAGGTATTGGCAACAATGTCCTCACAATTTGAAGATACAATCATTCAACTCATTGATTCAGAGAAAATTGAGCTTTCTATGAATAACTATTTACGTAATGCAGAAATTGTATCTCAAAAGATCACTTCCCAACTCGCAAAATACCTTACAACAATTGAACAAACAGAAGTAAGGTCCTCAGTGCGTGAGATTATAATCAATGCAGTAGAACATGGAAATCTAAACATAAGTTTTGAAGAAAAATCGAAAGCGCTTTTGGAAGGAAACTATTTAGAGTTTTTACAAAAAAGACAAGAAGATCCAAGGTATCGTCAAAAACGAATCAAAATAGAATATTCATTTACCAAAGAATATGTTGCCTATCGGATAACGGATGAAGGTCGAGGGTTCGATCATAAGAAACATATGGAAAAATCTTTGGACGAAATGAACGAAGCCCACGTACAACATGGACGTGGAATTCTTATGACAAAATCGGTTTTTGATCGAATTGAATACAATGACCGAGGCAATCAGGTCAGTTTGATAAAGTATTTAAATAAAGATTAGTTACGAACCCAATCCAAAACCCACCATTCGTTCCATTCTTTGGAGTAGAGTAGTTTGCCAGGAAGATGGCTTTGTAACAACCCTAAGAACTGATCTTTTTTTTCTGTTATAATCCCGGAAAAAATGATCCTTGGCGCTTCAATTTTTGCCAGATGACGAATGTTTTGTGATAATACGGCATAGGTAATATTGGCAATGGCTAAATCATATTTAGTATTTGATAACTTCGGATTGTCAATCCCCGATTCTTCCACGCTGAATTGAAATCCTTTTGGGTATTCATTATCTGTCCAATTGGACCAAGCGGCTTTCACGGCATTGGGATCAATGTCCAAAGCAAAAATTTTTGAAACTCCAAATTTAGCAAGGCCAATAGATAAAATTCCAGAACCAGTTCCTACATCGCATGCAGATTGAAATTGAAACTCACCTTTCGTATACAATTCATCCAAATACTCTAATATAAGTTTGGTGGTTTCATGGTGGCCGGTTCCAAATGCTACACCAGGATTGATAAAGAGTGGAATTCCACCATTTGGTTTCCAAAGTTTGATAGTTTCTGATTCATTTTTTTCCCAAGTAGGGATTACCCAAAGTTTTGTCCCAATGGAAAATGGTTTATAGTATTCTTTATAGGCTTCTTCGTAATCTCGAGTTTCAATGTTTCTCGATTCAGTATTCGAATTGTCCGGCGCATGGATTTTTAAAAAGATAAGAATCTTTAATTCTTTATGAATTTCGTCAGTTTGTAAATAGATTCGAATATTGGTATTGTCTCGGATCAGGCCCTGGTCTTTTTCTTTTGGTGCCTCACCATCAAATAAAATTTCATAATAACCAGCACATTGCAATGTATCCAGCAGTTCATAAAAACTGTCGGACAATTCTTTGGGTAAATTGACTTTGAGTTCTCTATATTCCAATCTTAACCTATTTCGTCCGTATAATCCATAACAAGATACATTAGGGTTTCTTGGTCAGTTGGATTGGAATACTCATGCGAAACATCGGCTTTAAAAAATACAGAATCTTTTGGTTCTAGTTCGACAACTTTTTCGCCTACACGTAACCTTAGTTTGCCGGAAACAACAACCAAGTTTTCAGTGGTTCCTGTTTTATGTGGTTCGGCAACTTCATGTCCTCCAGGTTTTAAAATGAGTTCATAAAATTCAGTTTTGCGATTTCCTAGAAAAGGAAAAAGTGCGCGGCTTGCAAAAACTTTCGAATTGGAATACAAGACCTTGGAATTTTCTGCTTTGAGGATATGAATTCCATCTTGGTTTTTTTCTTTTAATAATTCCGAAAAAGGAACGTTGAGTCCGTTTGCAATCTTCCATAACACAGAAATCGTAGGAACCGATTTCCCTTGTTCGATCTGCGATAACATCGCACGACTCACACCACAACGGTTTGCGAGTTTGTCCAAAGAAAAACCTTTTGTATGACGGATGAGTTTCAGGTTTTCTTTGACGACATCTGTTATATAATCGCCAGACTCTGAAATCAATTGGTCTATTCCGTCACTCGGTTGCTCTACTTTACTTACCATTGTCCAAGCGTCCAATATAACAGAGGTATTGTCAAGAAACTATCGTTTGTTCCTTTCTTTTTTCTCTTCCACCACAAAAACCGGGGGAAGTTTTAAACCTTGCGGAAATTTTTTATGAATTTCTTTGGCTGAACCTCGAAAACTCGTTTCATTTGCCATAGAGATTCCAAGGGCAAGAAAAATCTGGCGGTCTCCAGGGAGGATTTTTGCCAAGGTTTCTAGGCAATGTTTGGCACGATAAGGAGTTTCATAAAAAGCGATGGTGATTCCAAGCCCCATATATTGTTTTAACGTTCGTTCTCTTTCTTTTTCTTCACGGGGTAAAAAACCCAAAAAAAGAAAGGGAGAGGTGGCAAACCCAGAACTGGTTAGTGCGGCAATAAGAGCCGTTGGTCCAGGGGCCGAACGAACTTCTACACCCATTTCCCAAGCTAGAGGGACAAGCCATTTGCCTGGATCTTCTAACCCTGGACTTCCCGAATCCGAAATGAGACAGGTTCTTTTGGTGGTCGCAAGTTTCATTGCGATTTCATCCATCTCTTCTCTAGAAGAATGTTCATTCAGGAGGTCAAAGGGTTTTGTTATTCCTAACTTTTTTAAAAAAGTAGAGGTAGTCCTTTGTTCTTCTCCAATGATCCAGTCAGCTTCCTCTAACAATGTTTTGGTGCGAGGAGGGATGTCTTCGTCATTCCCAATCGAATTAGAAACTAAATAGAGCCGGTTCATGTAAGTACTTGTGGAAAGGTAAAATAAGGTTGGATATAAATCCCTTTGGAAGCACAAGCGGCAGCAAACTCAGGGTTGTCTCGGTTAATTGCCACAGCCATTTGTTTGGCCTGGCAAAGCATCGGAAAGTCATTGAAAGAATCACCAAAGGCAAGGTCTGGATATTTACCGATTCTCTCTTCGATGGCTTTCACCTTTCCTTCTCCATAAGTATATGGTTCAATGAGTCTATGTGTAAACTTTCCATTTTCACCTAACTCTTGTCTCATCCCTATAACTTTAGATTCTTCTACTGGGAAAAGATGAGAAATTGCTGCAATCCCTGGTTCTGGCGAGGCGGTCACAATGTAAACAATCCACTTATGGTGGTATAAATAAGAGATAAGGTCTTTCATTTCCACTTGGGGAAATACACCAGAATCTTTATCATGAATATAAACTCGATCCCAAGCTTTTCTAGACACTTCATAGTATTCTTCCATGTCCATTCCTTGGAAAATAAAACAAGTCCAACGGTATCCTCTTTCGATTCCGTATTCTTTAAGTTGGTAGGAGTATTCTTCCCAAATCAAACTTTCTTTCTCTGGGATGCTCAGTTTGGTATGGTCTCTCCAAAGTTCTTTATCTCGAAAAAATTCTGATAAATCTTTTGGTACATAAATTAGGCCGTCATGGAGGAGTTCTTCCATGATCTTTTCACCGAAATCGTTGCGAATGAGAGTATTGTCGAAATCAAAACAGGCAATGCCTGGTGCTTTGGGTATGATGGTTGTCAGACGGTCGAAAATTTCTTCCGTCCAACTGTTCTTTGTCAGGTTAGTCACTAATACTTAGTCTGCAAATCCAACGATGCTTGTGGCAACTCCTTCTTCATAGGGAGTCAGAAAGTTTTCAGGATTGAGATACACGTTGTGAAATCGAACTTCAAAATGGACATGAGGACCAGTGGACTTTCCTGTATTTCCGGAAAAAGCAATGATCTGTCCTTTGCGAACCACGTCTCCTGGTTTTACAAGTAACTCTTGGTTGTGGCCGTATACGGTATGGAAATGGTTCATATCGTGGTGGTAAATTTTAACGGCAAGGCCATAGTCACCACCTCTCCCCGCTTCTTCGACCACTCCGTCTGCGGCAGCAAGGACAATGGATTTTTTAGGAATGGCGATGTCGAGGCCTGTGTGCCAAGTGTTCCAACGCCTTCCAATCCGGGAAGAAATCCGAGATTTATGGTTGGGAAGGACTGGCCAAATGAATTGGTCGATGGGAGATTCGACAGTTTCTCGGAAGAGTTCTTTTTCTTGGAGTCCCCGCATGTATTCTGCGGAATAAGGAAAGAAAATGGAACGTTTCAAACGAGCCAGGTCTGATTCCTTTAAGTTATTGATCTCCATTACCTCTTGGGCAAGGATTCCAAACTCGGAAGCCTTTTCGAGAAGGCTTTTTTTCTCTGCATTTAGGTCTACCCAAAGGCCCCACTGCTCATTGTAACGTTGGAAGACATGGTTGTCCAAAAAAACAGGACCATTTTTTTGTTTCTGGTAAGCCGCATAAGCGGAGTAGGTCACTACAAACAGGATTAGGACTAGAATGATATAGTAACTTCGGTTTCGCTTCATCTCATTTCGCCTCAAAAACTCTGGTGCAATGCCAAATTCTCATGGGGCCCCGTCCGGTCAAGGGGAACGGTTGGGAGAATTCGCCCTATTAATGGCATTTATGTGACATAACACTGAGAGTGGTTTTCAGGTCATCCTTTTTTATCAGCGAAAAAAGATTAGAGATCGGTGTTCAACGTAGGATCCAGGACTCCCACCAGAAAGAATCTGGAAGGAAGTGCTTTGGTTCGTTTCAATTTCAGAAAAAAGGACTTAGGCTGCTTGGGCTTTCTGACTGCTCGTGCGGTAGAGGTAGATTCCTGCAACAAGAAGGCAAACAATTCCAATCGCATAATAAGCCCAACCCACATCGAAATAGCCAATGACAAGAAATCCAAAGAGTAGCCTTGAGATTTCCATGGCACCAGCCCAAGATTTTCCTTCAATTAGGGCATTGATGGAAAGTAAAGATAGGGTCACCCAAACAGTCACAAGGATTTGGGAGATGAGAGAAAACTTTCCAACAAAAAGAAGGAAGGCAAAGGAGAGAAGGAGGACAAGTACAAACCAAGTGGTCGTATAAGTTCTCACTTCTGGCCCAGGTTTCGGATCATACTTATGGAAAGTTTCGGGACGAACCTCTGGAATTGGTAAAAAACCAGCGGGTTTTGTTCCCTCTCTCGGATACCAACCTGGTGGTTTGAAAAACACCTTAATTTTATCTAAGAAATAAGGGGCACTGGCTGCTTGTTTGATGAGTTCTAAGTAATAATGAAAATTGGCGTAGACTGGATTGAAACTTCGAAGAGGTTTTACGGTTCCATACACACAAGGTTCTGTTTCTTCTTGGAAGGTTCCAAACATTCGATCAAAGATGATGAAGATCCCTCCATGGTTTTTATCAATGTAGATTGGGTTGATGGCATGGTGCACTCTATGGTGGGAAGGAGTAGAGAGAAGGAATTCTCCGATCTTTCCAATTTTACCGACAGCTTTTGTATGTACCCAAAATTGGTAGATGAGGTTGATCTGTCCACTTGCCAAATACATCCAAGGGTGGAACCCGACAAGAGCCAATGGAACATAAAAAATCCACGTAACGATTCCCCCAAGTCCTGTTTGGCGGAGTGCTACAACTAAATTGTATTCTTCACTGTGGTGGTGGATGACATGCCCCGCCCAAAGGATATTGACTTCGTGGGCCAAACGATGGGACCAGTAGTAACAAAAGTCTTGGCCAACAATACAAAGGACCCAAGCCCAGGGATTGGTCATGGCAAATTCAAAAAAACGGAAATGTTCGTAGATATAGAAATAAGCAAAGAGTCCGATCCCTTTTTGAAAGAGACCCCAGATTTGCGAGATGATCCCCGTACTTAAGTCGGCGATGGAATCGTTCAGCCTGTAAAGGGCTTTGTTTTTGCGGTATCCAATGTAGACTTCAATTCCAATGAGAAGGAAGAATACCGGAATGGCATAGGTAACAATGGGCGGAGGTGTGAAATTCTCGAACATAGCGGTGATGATTTTGCCATCATTTTGACAAATGGTCAAGCAAATGTTGACCCAGGGTCAGAAATTGTTCACGGTTCAATTCTTCGGGCCTTGCCGTCGGCGGAATCTCCGCAGATTGGATGGCTTTACCAAGAGCCTCTCGAAAGAGAGGATCTTCAGAAAATGGAGATTCTCTGAGACTTACCTGAATCTGTTTTCGTTTCCCCCAAAACAAAGTGCGAAGCATTCGTGACCAGACCTCCACATCCCGTTCTGAGGTAAGTCTCCACTCGTTTGGTTCTGTTTGGATTTTCGGTTTTAAAAGGATGAGAGCGGAATGGATTTTCGGTATGGGAAAAAAACAGTTTTTATGGACTGTTTTTAGATACTTTACGTCGCAGAAGGCAGAAAGAAATACAGATAAGGAAGACGTTTCTTTGACAAGGCGTTCGGCAAATTCCTTTTGTACCATAAAAATTCCGCCTTGGAAATTTCTGCAATGAATGACAAGGGTATTGATGATCTCTGTGGTTAGGTGGTATGGCAAATTTCCAAATACAAAAACCTTTTCTTGGTAGATATGGTGTAAGTTCTCTAAGGCATCTCCTTCATAGAGTACTGCTTTTGGAAATATTGGTAAAATTTCTTCTTTAGCCAATTGGATATAAGCATGATCAATTTCGAATAGAAAGGTTTTTTTGTCCAAACAGAGAACTGGATAAGTGAGAGTCCCGAGACCAATTCCAATCTCTGCTAAGGACATATTTTCGGTTAACAAAGGTTCTGCGGATTTGACAATAAAATCAACGATGTTCTGGTCTATGAGGAAGTTTTGGCCAAATTTCTTTTGGGCCCGGATGCCTTTGGCTTCAAAGAAGGTCTGGATGTTGGAGATAGTCGCGTAAGGGGATTTCAAATGTTTCCTCAACGAGTATCATTTTCCAGGCAGTAGAAATCCCAAGTAGTTTTTGGTATCTAATCCATTCTTTGGCTTCCTTTTTTTTCCAGGGTGGAAAGTCCAAAAGCAATACTCCTTTCCAATTTGGTGTGGTTTTGGATTGGTCCGCCTGATTCGTTTGGACTAAAAATTGATCCACCCCTTTTGGGTTTCCATCAAACCGAATGATGGAAAAAACCGGGTTCATCTCAGCGCCAAGAATCTCCGTATTTTTAAGTTTCACAGGAAGCGTGAATTTGCGAGTCCAATCAATGGTATTGGATGAGCCATACCAGAAAACATCAGTTATTTGGTGTTTTTTGACTTGGGAAAGGACACCTGATAAACAGGATTCCGATTCAAAAGAAATTTTTTTGGGGGGTGGAAATCCGGGCAAAGGTTCTGCCATTTTTTTTGAATAACAAGTTCCAAATAAATACAAATGGTCATTCATCCGTATCGAAAGATTTCCTTTTCCTAGTTTGGTGGTAAATCTAGGTAGGTGAGTTTGGGTAGGATAAAAATAAGAAAATCCCAAAAACAAACTAGGGAGAAAGTAAAAACAAATTTTTGGAATCGGCTGTTTTAATAATCGAAGTTTGGGATAAAAGGGAATAAGGAAAATGATAAGTAGAGACAAGATACAAAGTTCGGTCGGAACAGAGCCCCATGTTTTATATCCTCTGCAGTAATATGCGAACTCATGGAATAATTTTAAAAAAATAGAAAGTTCAAAAGAGACGGGAACCCAAATCCAAGAAGAAAGTTGTTTTAAAAAAAATATGGGAACAAGGCTTTGTAGAAAAAAAGTCAAATAGAGTGTTGGCAAAAGAATACCGGCCAAAGGAACCAAAAGAAAGTTGATTCCAATTCCTCCAAAGGAAAATGAACGAAAGTAATAAACGAGGATAGGAAAACTACATATGGAACAAGCGATTGTAAGATGAAGATTCTCTTTGAGTATGGATTTGGAATCTGGAAAAAGTAGTTTGTCCAAAATTGGTTTTATAAAAAAAATTCCAAAGACAGCTCCAAAGGATAATAAAAATCCAATACTTAAAAAATCGTAGTATAAAAAAAATGCAATGCAAGCAGAAGAGATAACCAGTAAATCCGCAGACCCAATTTTTCTATAAAATAAGGAAGCAGTTAAAGTCAAAAAAACAAATAAATAAGCACGTAAAAATGAAACCGGAAAATCCAAAGCAACCAAATATAAAAATCCCAGACTTAAGGATAGGAAAAGAGAAATCCATTTCCGTTTTGGAAAACAAAGGTTACCAAAAAATTGTATGGATCCAATAAAAATTCCTAGATGGAGGCCAGAGGCAGCAAACAAATGTAAGATGCCTGATTCTTTTGCCAGGTCTTTGAAATTCCCAGGAATTTCTTTAGTGGATCCAGTGACAAATCCCATAACAATTCGGGATTCAAATTGATTCAATGGAGAATGTTTGATCTGCGTTTCTAAATAAGTGCGAAAGAGGGGGTTTGTGATTCTTTTGCGGGCCATTCCATTTATATCTGCAACGAACAAAAAAAGAAGGGATGCTAAAAGACAAAGATAAATTCGTTTGTCAGTTTGGTGAGAGGTGAATCTGGGTAGGACCGAATAAAGAAAAAAGAGCACAAGAACGGAGAGGAGAAGTAAAGAATGAAATCCTGGGGTTTTGGTTCCCAGTTTCATTAAGGCGGCTGTTCCACAAATCCCCAATGAGAACCAACTAAAATCGGCTCTGGGGAGTAAGTTCGTCTCCGGCTTCATATCCGAAGAGGTAAAAATCTTTGTATTTTGGTTCTTTTGAAATTAAAAAGGATAGATGCCTAAGGTTTTACGAACGTCCGCAATTTTTGACTCTGCCACCGATTGCGCTTTTTCTTTTCCTTCTTTTAAAACTTGATGCACATAATCTAAGTTTTGTGCCAAGTCTTCTCGTTTCGCACGGAAAGGTGCAAAATGATTTAATATCGAATCAAGAAGGTCTTTTTTGAGATCTCCGTATCCGACTCCTCCTCTTTTGTATTTCTCGATTTGTGATTCCTTTTCCGCAGGGGAGAGAAAAAGGGAATGGATCTGAAAGATCACAGAGGTTTCTGGATCTTTGGGTTCTTCAACGGCCCGAGAATCACTCACAATCGACATCACCTTCTTTTTGATTTCTTTTTCTGTTCCAAAAAAGTCGATCGTGTTTTGGTAGGACTTGGACATCTTAGCTCCGTCCACACCTGGGACAGTCGCTGTATTTTCATCAATGTCTGGTTCAGGGATGGTTAAAACCTGCCCAAACTGTGAATTGAATCTTTCAGCTATATCACGTGCAAATTCCAAATGCTGTTTTTGGTCTTTGCCTACGGGAACTTTTTCTGCAGAAAATAATAAGATGTCACTTGCCATTAGCACTGGATAAGTAAAAAGTCCTGCTCCAGGAACAAAACCTTTTGCCACTTTGTCTTTAAATGAATGAGCCAGTTGTAATTGAGATACTGTGATGGATTGAGATAAATACCAAGTGAGTTCTGTGACTTGGGGGACATCACTTTGGACCCAGAAAACAGATTTTTTTGGATCTACGCCTAGCGCTAGTAAGTCGATTGCGCATTCTAATGTGAAGGCTTTTAGTTCTTCCTTGGATCTAAATGTTGTGAGTGCATGTAAGTTCGCAATAAAAAGAAACAAATCTTCTTTGGATTGATAGTCTAAGATTTTTTTTATCGCAGAAAAATAATTACCTAAATGAAGTTTGCCAGAGGGTTGTAATCCAGTAAGGACTCTCATGTTTCTCCTTCTAATTCAGAACCATTCATTGTGTCGGAATCAGTTTCGGAAGACTCAGAACTTTCTGTGTTTCCTGATTCTTTGTTGAAAGTGGAATAAGTGAGCCGTTCGTATTCTTTGTTTAGTTTGATCAGTTCTTGTTCAATTTTACGGTGTGCTGTAAGTTTGGAAGTGGTTGCTGGATCTTTAAAGATAACAGCATAATTATAAAGGTATTTTGTGAATTGGATGAATACATCTTCCACCTTCATCCCGTTAATTCTTTCTTTTGCCACAACCATTTTATCAAAATGAGGAATGAATCTTTGTGCAATTTTTACTTCTTCGATGACTTTATCTTTTGTAGAAACGATCTTATCATTCACTTTCCCTTTGGATTCAGTGACTTTTGCCATCAAATGGTTTTCCACAATGATATTGAGTTTGCCTGCAAAACTTCCAAAAAATTCGGATGCTTCTTGTAAAGCCTGTACGATGGTTCCAGCGATTTGGTCATTGGCAGCATTCCCAGTACTATAATCCATTCCATACTGTTGGAAACTGTATTGGAAACTTGGGAATTTTTTGTTGAAATTGTCTATGGTTCGCACCAATGAATTGAGTTGGTCGATTTCGTTCCTAAAAAGTCCCGGTTGGATGAGAAGGAGTTCCTGGTTTTGGTTTTTGTCACCAAGTCGAACATATCCTTCAATTAAGTTAATATAAACTGTTTGTAGGTCTCTTAACAATAGGTAAACGAGTCTATGAGGTTGTGATTTATAACTGTTTTTGACAGTTTGGCTTTTTGCCGATTCTGGCATATGGTGTGCCATAAAATCATCCACAACCACATTCAAAAAATCAAAACTGATTTTTCCTTTGTCATCAATTGAAAAGTAACGTGAACGTAAGTTTGTTAATTCTTCTTTTTTAAATGATCTTGTATTGATATCATCAGAAATTTTTGCAACAGTGATCTCCACTTCTTTTTGAATTTCACGTGCCGCTTGGAATTTATGTTCTTGGATGGCGGGAACACGTAAATCGGCTATAATCTCAGGCCAGGTAAACATTTTCTTTTTTGCTACAATATAAAAAGCTGTGATTGCGTCGGATAACCTTGGTTTGGTGTTTTCTAAGTTGAGAGCATAATTCACACCTTCCATAATTTTTCCGAGTTTGGGTGTGAGTTTATCATCCATTTTGACAATGTCAGGAAGATTGGAAAGGATGATGTCGTTTGCGTCACTTCTCTGGAGAAACCTTACGTAAAACATCTGCATTTTAAGAGATCGTTCTAAAAATATATCTGCAGAAATTTTATCTAAAATCAAAGCATCCAAAGAAGCAAATGAGTTATAAAACTTATTGAAGTTGTTGATGATATTGTAAACAAGTGGAGTCCAAATCCTCCAACCTTGTTGTTCGGAAACACGAAGTGCTTGGATGGTAGGAATCAGAACATCTTCTTTCATTCCGCGAAAGAGTTTTTCCACATTATTGGAAATCGTTGGGTTTCTGCCAAAAAGTCCAATGTCAATTGTGCCAGTTTCTTTTCCAAATTTGCTGATAGAATTATTAACACTACCAGCTCCACCACCAAATAATCCTGCAAGCAATCCTCCACCTTGTCTTTGTTCAATGGCCCTTTTTTTTGCTGGGTTTTGTTTTTGTTTGGCGGAGTCGATTGTCACTAAATCACTGGAGCGTTTTGGTTTTGGTTCCGTGTTTTGTGACTGTGGTTTGGGATTTTCTCTTTTTTGTTGTTCGCGTTCTGGTAAGCCGCGGTCCCGACCATCATCTTTTTTGGGTTTGTTTTTGCTTTCATAGTCTTCATCCACTTTACGAATGAGATCAATGCGTATAAAGACGTCGTTAGATTTTAAGATGGCTTCATCAATCAGTTGTTGGTGTTCCGGTGTCCGCGTTTTACGGTACAAGTCGGCAAAAACTCTATGTGCTTCTGTACGGGAGACCGGAGTCACAATCACTCCTTTTGGTTGAGAGGGTTCTCAACAATTTGTGAGCTTGTGGGAGGTTGGAAGTTGAATAGTCCAGTTCCGAGACCTATATTGGTCGCTATGCCTGAGAAGGCCACTTCGGTGATTTCTTCATCGGAACGTTTCATTTTGAGTACACGAGGGAGGTCGTTATCAGATACGACCAAGATAATTTCATTATATCGCTTGGTATTGGAAGTTAGACGAAAAGTTCTTCCACTAACTGACACATTTTCATAGCCGGAAAGTAGTCCACCAAGGCCACCGGAAACACCTTTTAGGTCTTGTTTGCCTGCAATCGATGAATCTGGATTGTAAAACCACAAAATTCTTCCGTTGGAGGATATGATCCGTCCATCACTGAACCTGACGTGGAGTTGGTTTGGGCTTTTGAAGGAAACGACTCCGGTCAGTCCACCGTTGATGGTGACAGAAGCACGGAAACTTTCCAGGGAGTTCATTCTGCCGATGACGGCATTCAGGCGGTCACGTCCATCCTCTGCCCAAAGGATACTCGTTTGGACAGAGAGAAGGAGAACCATCGAAAATTTAGGAAGGAAATTCCTCAAAGGACGAAAGTTCGTATTGGGAATTAACCCAATACTTTTTTGAACTCAGAAGTAAGTGCAGGCACTACTTCGAAAAGATCGGCAACGACACCGTAAGTTGCTACTTTGAAAATAGGAGCATCTCCATCTTTGTTGATGGCAACGATGTATTTAGAAGATCCCATACCCGCTAAGTGTTGGATGGCTCCGGAGATACCGCAAGCGATGTAACAGTTAGGGGAGACAGTTTTTCCTGTTTGTCCTACTTGGTGTGAGTGAGAAATCCATCCTGCATCCACAGTCGCACGGGAAGCACCAAGAGCTGCACCAAGAGTGTCAGCCAAATCTTGGATGATAGGCCAGTTTTCTGGTCCTTTGATTCCGCGCCCGCCAGATACAATGATAGAAGCATCAGCAAGTTGCACTTTGTTTCCACCAGAAAGATCTTTGGAGATAGACTTAGTTCTTACTTCACCAGCTGCTGCACCAGATTTTTCTACTGCACCTGCTCCGTCTTTTGGAGTTACTTCTTGGGAGTTAGCACGTACTGTAAAGATTTGGATGTCAGAAGTGACTTTGAAATTTGCATACGCTTTTCCAGAGTAAATTGGTTTTTTAGCAACCACTTTACCACCGTCAACAGAAAGACCTACTGCATCAGCAACGATTCCAGCATTAGCTTTGATCGCTACTCTTGCCGAGTATTCTTTTCCTTGAGCCGAGTGTGGAATGAGAACCACTGCTGGTTTTTTCTCTTGGATGATTGCAAAAATTCCATTTGCATATCCTTCAGGAGAAAATTCACCAAGGTTTGCACCGATGACTGTATCAGCACCAACCGCTTTCAAATCACCTGCAAACGCATCCACGTTTTCAGTAATGATTACAGTATGAACTTTACCACCAATGGAGTCTGCGATTTTGCGAGCTGCAGAAGTGAGTTCTTTTGAGATTTTTTTAAGTTCGCCGTTTTTTAATTCACCAACTACTAAAACATCAGCCATGTTCGTCTCCTTAGATGACCTTCGCTTCTTCGCGAAGAGCTTTTACAAGTTGAGATGCAAAACCTTGTGCATCTGCTGCTTCCAGTTTTCGACCAGCGATACGTGGAGGAGGTGGTTCGAGAGATACAACTTCGAGTTTAGATCCAGTTGCTCCGAGTTCTTCCGGTTTTTTCACATCTACTGGTTTTTTCTTCGCAGACATGATTCCTTTTAAACTTGGGTATCTTGGTTCGTTCAAACCTTTTTGAGCAGTGACTGCTAGAGGAGCTGTTGTTTCTACAACTTCAGTTCCACCTTCGATTTCGCGAGTTGCTGTTACTTTGTTTCCATCAAACTCAAGTTTGAGGGCCATAGCAACATGAGGAACATTCAATCTTTCTGCAATTTGAACCACAACTTGTGAGCTGTCAGTATCAATCGATTGACGTCCACCAATCACTACATCTGCATTTTCTGCTTTGATGAGGTTTGCAAGAAGTTCGGAAGTGTATGTAGAATCAAAAGTTACGTAGTCATCCACTTTTACATGAACAGCTCTGTCTACACCCATAGCGTAAGCAGTACGTAGTGCTTCTACTGCACGGTCTGGACCGAGGGAAACTGCGATGACTTCTCCACCGCTTTTTTCACGAATTCTAATTCCCTCTTCGATAGCAAATTCATCATAAGGAGAGATGATCCATTTTACGCCAGCTTCGTTGATCGATTTGTCGCCGACTTTGATATTGGTTTCCGTGTCCGGAACCTGTTTAACTAGAACAACAATTTTCATTCCTTAACCCCGTTTTCGTGGATTACCTTAGACCAGAAAACGAGAGGGAAGTGATAAGGGAAGTAATTTATTCTCGGAAGAAACTGTATTTGCTCCAATTGTAAGCCCAAATGATCCAGAGAATGACAACCACCACGTTTGCGTCACTCTGGAGGTAGAAGGAAAATCCTAAGGTGAGTGGGAAGAGGAGAAAAAGCAAGAAGGCAATGAGAAGGACCAAATTCGGAGTGGATTTCCAGTCCTTTGTGGCCGCTTGGATTTGTATAAGAATACTTTGTTCGGGATTTGGCACCAAATTTCGAAATCGGAAAGAGTAAAGGAATACAAAAAGGAAAAGTGCAAGCGAATGGATGATGAGTAACCACATAAACCCACCCTAAATTTTAAGGAAGTAGGGAGAAGAAAAAAATGATCTGGGGAAGGAAGAGAGGAAGGTAAGAAAGTTCGCAAAGGGACTTAAACTGAAAAATTTCCCTTCTGGAGAGGGTACAAACACCCAACCAAAGATAGGCGAGTCCCATCCCAAAAAAGAAAGGGGCACTGAGTTTTCCCGTGATCCACAAAAAAAAGAGGAAAGTAGCGCCAGTTCCCAAAATACAAAGGACAACGAATCTTACGTTTTTGGGACTAAGAAATTGGATGAGGGTGTAGGTATTGAGGTTTTCATCAAACTTACGGTCAAAATTGTAAGTGAGAAGGACATTGGCAATCACATGGATAAAAAAGACAAAACTGAGTCCATCTAATCCACCAAACGAACCAAAGGGGGCAAATACCCCGAGTGTATAAAATCCAGAAACCAAAATTTCCTTGGGGACCGGTGAGTTTCCTTTTACCACAAGGCCGATACAAAACAAAAAGGATAGGAGTAAGGGAATGTGTTCCCAAAGAAAAGAGGACTCAAAAATAACTCCAACCAATAGAGAAACCAAAATAAGTAAACCTATAAAGGTAACAATAGTTTGGTGTAGTCTTTTGTAAAAATCTCCCCTTTCGGATATAGGTTTCTTTTCTCTTTGGGAATCCCAAAGATGATCTGCCAAATACAAAGCCCAAACAGAGCTCATATAAAAGAGTAATAGTGTGGGGCGGATCTTCTCGTTTAGATATTGGGAGAAAAAAGAAAGATTGGCAAAAAGGGAGATAAGGATGTCCAAAGCAAGGAAGGAACCAAGTTTTCCCATTCGAACTAAGAATCCGTTTTGGAACATCATTCATTGATAATGAATGGATTCTGATTTGGCAAAGAGAAAATTCCCTTGCCATGAAAACTTCCAGTGATCCAATATCAGCCTATGTTCCACTCTGTTGTCAAAGCCATTCGCTCCGTATACTGCATTCGCGATCAGTTTCCAAAGTATATGTCGGAACTCCTATTCCAAGAAGAACAAATGGGTGCATTATTTGCAGTTCGGTTTCGCTATGTGATCGGACTAGCTCTTGTTGCCAGTGCAGTCGCCAATCTCAGTAATACCGATTCTATTTACGGATATTTGACCAATTATGTAGCAATTGCATTTTATTTTATCAATACATTCGTTCATTCTCAAATTCTAAAAAAGAGTCGTGGGCATTGGAAAACTAAATACGATTACATTAGTTTGTTTATCGATAACCTACTTGTTACAGTAACCATTTTTAATTGGTATATTTTAAAGGGTGATGGTAACCCAAATTTCCTAGTCAAAACTCCTTTGGTTGTATTTTATCTTTTACCATTGTCTTTAAGTTTGTTTCAATATCGGTTTTCTCTTGTTAATTTTTCCTTTGTTTGTTTTTTGCTGAGCTACTATGGTTTTTTGATTTATGCACTGGTGGATAAAAATTCAGTAAGTAGTTTTGATTGGCACCAATATGTTTTGGGTGATCATATTATTTTATCAGATGCTGCAGTAACAAAACCTACAGTATATTTAATTTTGGTTTTTGCGATTTCTTACGCTATCTTTCGTAGTCTTCGAATGTTATTAAAATTTGCTGCTGCCGAGTCACAAAAAACTACCTTATCAAGGTATTTTTCCCCTGATTTAGTTTCCGAAATTGTATCCGAACCAGAAGTGATTGCAAAAGGCAAACGCCAAAAAGTAACGGTTCTCTTTAGTGATATCCGTGGGTTTACTCAGTTTTCAGAACCTATGGATCCGGAAGAGCTATCTATTTTTTTAACAGAATTTCGTAGGCGTATGGTGCGAGCGATCTTTCGATTTGGAGGCAGTTTGGATAAATTTATTGGTGATGCTGTAATGGCCACTTTTGGTACTCCATCCCCTTCGGAGAATCCTGGGGAAGATTCAAAAAATGCAGTTCTTGCCGCCAATTCCATGTTAACGGAACTTTTAAATTGGAATGATGAACGAAAAAAAAACGGAGAATCTGAGATTAAAATTGGAATCGGAATTCATGCTGGAGAAGTATTTTGTGGAAGCATTGGATCGGAAGAGAGGATGGAATACACAGTGATTGGGGATACAGTGAATACCGCGTCTCGGATTGAGTCTGCTTGTAAAGACTTAGGAGTTACTTTTTTAATTTCAGAAACAGTTTGGTTGGAGATTGGCTCTCCAACCGGATGGGATAAAAAAGAAGGAGTGACTCTTACAGGAAGAGAACAAAAAATCCATCTCTATGCACCAAACCCGTCTTAGGAGGCCATATTGATTTTATATACAGCTTCGTGGAGTGCTGGATTTAGTTCTGGATCAATGATATAAATCACACGTGAAGTCCCAGCTTGAAGGGCCAAATCCATAATGGCTTTTCTGCGATCGATTTTAATGCTATGCAAATCAAAATCAGCAATTTTGAATTTGTTTCCTTTTTGGAATACTGGGTTGATGCTACAAATTCTTTGGAGTTTGGGTCTTGTTTGGTAACGGCCTACATCCAAAACAATACAAATATCAAAGTGTGCACGTCTTTCGGAATCCACAGAAGCTGTGATGACAAAGTCACCAAAGTTCACAATGTTTTCGTTATTGGTAAGTGAACTTCCTACATAATCTAAGAGATGCCTGATGTTTTTATTGCTGTAAGAGAAAAAAGAATCATTCAGAATCATCTTTAGGGCGGTAGAAGATTTAAATGCTGGTCTCCACGGTTGGTTGGAAGTGAGGGATGCATATTCACTTGCAAGCGAAAGGATGGCAATGTCCTCTTCAAAACTTGCAGAGGTTACATTGTTCTCTTGTAAATGAAGTTGGAGTTCTATGTCCTGGATGATTCTTTCTTTTCCAACTTCTTTGTTATATTTGTCACGAACTGACATGAGTTTGGTGAAAAGAGATCTGGGATCAGGAAAGTTATTGTTCACTCCATTTCCACGGTATGGTCTGTGGTGGTTTAAAATTAAAGTGCGAACATGGGAATCAATTTCTGGCGCAGGAAGTGTCATCAAATAACTGATGATTGGATGTTGTTGTACAACCGTGTATTCCTCTTTTGTGAGTTTGGGATTGTTTTTGATATCCAATCTAGAATATCCTACATCCGCTAAGTAACTTGCCATCATCAGACTCAAATGGTCTTTTTTGTTGGATTCTTCTTTGCCTTCGTTGACAATTTTTTTGGTACGAACCTTCATTCCCATCGCAACAACGGTGCGTTTTGTCATAAGCTCTGATTCAACAGAAACTCCTGCGACCCCAAGGATTTCTAATATATTAAAAATTCCAAGTTCGTAGTCAGGATTACTTGTAAAGTCAGTGAGAAGTTCATTCACCGAGTTTTGTACGAAGACTGCTTGTTCGGATGAAAAAGATGTTTTACGAAGGTCTTCGATCAGTGCTTGGGATTGTTTTGCAAACCTTGCTGTTTTTTCTTGGTCAAATAATTTTGTGGTGCGGCCTGGCTCTAAAAATTGCGTTCCATTCACTTGTTGTTTGGTTTTTTTAAGCTCAGAGATTAGAAAATAAACCCCTTGCATTTCAAACTTTAGGAGTTTTCCGAAATCTGCTTCCGAAGGATTTCTTTTTTTGTGAATAAGGATTTGTCCGTCTTTGTTATAAAGATCGAGAGGAATGTTGTTGTTTTTACGGAAACTATTTAAAGACTCTTCAGTTAACTCAAATTTGGCGAGCTTTTCTCTAGGTACTATGTTTGTATCGTTAGTGCTCATGGTAATTTTGGCTTATACGACGAAAGTTATTTCCTTATGTTATGGTGATGTTTATATAGAATCGATAAAAAGTAAATCATTCCTTAGATTTTAATATTACTTTTTGATTTATAGGAATTTCCTCTTAGGGTAATTACTAGTTCTTAGTAGTGAATCTATTGTTGCATGTGGAATTTGTATTATCTTAACTATAGTTGTGTCAATGTTCTTAAAATAAAATAACTCTCGTTAGTGGTTTGAAATTTGTCCTTAGATGTTCTACTTTGCGCTAGTGAAAAACTGTTCGTTTTTGTAGCGAATTCAATCTTTGTTAGGCAATTCCCTTTGGTTTTTTCGTTTACAGGCTCAGGAAAAGTACGAAAAAATTATCTCTATGAGTATCGTAACGACAAAAAAATCATTACTGGATCTATTCAATCCGACAGAAGACCACCTGGCACTGCGAGAGTCTGTGTCATCTTTTGCAGAACGTGAGATGGACGAACAAGCAAAGGAAAACGATGAAAAGGAAACATTTAATACAATGCTTTTCAAACGTCTTGGTTCTGAGCTTGGAATTTTTGGAATCACAGTGCCTGAAGCGGATGGTGGACATGGACTTGATCCTCTTGCCTCTGTCATCATTCATGAAGAGATGTCTCGCTTTGATCCTGGATTTACTCTATCTTATTTAGCTCACGAAGTTCTTTTTGTGAATAATTTTTTCTATAGTTCTAGTCCTTCTCAAAGAAGCCGTTATCTGAGTAAGGTCATCACTGGTGAATGGATTGGTGGGATGGGAATGACAGAACCTGGTGCAGGTACCGACGTACTTGGAATGACCACACATGCAGTGAAGAAGGGTGATCGTTATGTTATCAATGGAGTCAAACAATACATTACGAACGGATCCATTGGTCAGGTTTTTGTTCTTTATACCAAGTTAGAAAAAACAGGTAAAAAAATGACCTCCTTTGTAATTGAATCGTCTTACAAAGGTTTTTCGGTGGGGAAAAAAGAAGAAAAGATGGGCATGCGTTCCTCTCCAACAACACAACTGGTATTCGAAGATATGGAAGTTCCTGAGGAAAATTTGCTTGGTGTTGAAAATGGAGCTGTGACTCATATGATGAGAAATTTGGAGATTGAACGAGTGACTCTTGCTGCTCAATCACTCGGAATCGCTCGTCGATGTATTGATATCATGTGTGATTATACTGTCCGTCACAGAGAAGCATTCGGAAAAAAACTTTTGGAGTTTGGACAAATCCAAAGAATGGTCGCCGAATCCTATGCTGATTACCAAGCAGCTCGTGCCCTTGTGTATCATGTAGCCAGTGAACTAGGACCGGATGTTCGAAATTCACTTGGTGCTGCTTCAGCAAAACTTGTTGCCACTCAAATGGCCGAACGTGTTTCAAGAAATGCAATACAAGTGTTAGGTGGGTATGGATATTGCCGTGAATATCCTGTGGAACGTTTGCATAGGGATGCCATTTTACTCAGTATTGGAGGTGGAACCAACGAAGCCATGCAAAAAAACATAGCAAGCGATTTGAAAAAACTTTGGTCCGAATAAACAAATCTTTTTAATTGTGTCCATCTTCCTTCGTTGATTGGTCTACAAGAAGATGGATACAATTTGGGATGTAGTGGTGATTGGCTCTGGACTTGGAGGTCTGAGTTCTGCTTTGTCTTTATCTGAAAAAGGCCAAAAAGTTTTGGTTTTAGAAAAAGGCACCTCACCTGGCGGTTGCGCTTCTAGTTTCAAAAAAAATGGTTATGTTTTCGAATCCGGTGCTACCACTCTTGTAGGTTTTGAACCAGGCCTTCCTTTACATACGCTTTCTAAAGAATTCCAAATCCAATTTCCTCTTTTTTCATTAAATCGTTCAATGGTGGTCCATATGAACGGAAAAACAATTGAACGTTTTCAGGATCACACTCAATGGATAGGTGAGGCGAAACGTGTGTTTGGTGGTGGATTGCGAATGGACGTATTTTGGAAACTTTGTTTTTTCCTTTCTGATTCTCTTTGGAATTTGTCTGCTAGGTATAAATTTTTTCCATTTACGAACTTTTTGGATGTGTGGAAATCAATTTTATCATTCCGTCCTCTTGATTTGATTGTTTTAATTTTTTCTTTTATTTCTTTAAAGACGACTCTAAAATGTTTGGGACTAACAAAGAACAAGGAATGGATTCGGTTTTTAGAAGAACAACTTTTGATTACAAACCAAACAGCGTCTGTAAAGGTCCCTTTGATTTTTGCATCTGCAGGTCTTACTTATCCTCAATTACAAAACTATGTTGTGAAAGGTGGAATGGTCTCTCTTGCTGAAACCATTCTACAAAAGATAGAAACCAATGGAGGAAAAATTCTTTATCAGCAAGAAGTCACTCATTTAAATAAAATTCCAAATTCTAATGGAAAGAAAGGAACAATTTGGGAGTTACATACCAAACATAGAAAGCACTCTCAATTTCGTGCTCGTTTGGTTGTTTCAAATCTTCCCATATGGAATCTCACTGAGATCACCGAAGATTTACCCAAACTAAAAAAAATAACAAAGAAATTCGAAAAAGGAATTTGGGGTGCATTTACTATGGGAATTGTCATTCAAACCAATCCTAAGGAAGAGTGGACCAAATCCGAATGCCTCCACCACCAAATCCACTTAAAAAATGGTTTGCCTTTTGGCGGAGGGAATTCCATTTTTATTTCTCTTTCCCATCCAGAAGATTTGATTCGTTCACCTAACGGTATTCGTATCCTGTCTCTTTCAACCCATATAGAAAATCCAGAAACTTGGGTTCGAGATGTTTTTTATCAAGAAAAAAAGAGAAAAATTGAATCCATCTTGATTCAAACTTTAGAAACAACATTTCCTTGGTTCCAAAGAGAAACGATTTTATTTAAACATTCTGCAACACCTGTTACATGGAAAACTTGGATCGGAAGGAAATTCGGGAGAGTGGGAGGGATTCCTAGTTCCTATTTTTTGAATCCTTTTCGAATGTTGAGTAACCGGTCAGAAGAACCAAATTTACTTCTTACGGGTGATACCGTTTACCCAGGGCAGGGCATTCCGGCAGTGGTTCTAGGTGGGCTTCATGCGGTAGAACAATTCTTTGAACGAAAGAGAGGTTGATTTTGAAAACAGGTCGTAGAGCCTGGGCGAAACGATGATTCGCCTTCCTAAGATTCTGATCCAAGTGCCAGGTACTTCTGCCAACTTGGGCCCTGGTTTTGACCTAATGGGCCTTGCTCTCGATCTTCGAAATGAATTTGAATTTAGTTTTTCTAAAGAAATCACTGAATCCAAAACAGAATTAAAAAACGGCAAACCTTTGCCGTTTTCTCAAAATGAAGATTTAGTGTATCAGTCTTATCTTTCTTATTTTAAAAAATTTTTACCAACTGGCAATCCACCACCTTACCACTGTAAAATGAATCTTTCTTTGCCTCTTAAAGGTGGGCTTGGTTCAAGTGCTTCCGCCATTGTGGCAGGTCTTACTTTAGCCAGAGAAGTTCATAAAAGAATAGATCCGACATCTGTGCCAGCAGAGTCAGACTTTATCCAATATTTGGCAGAATTTGAAGGTCATCCTGATAATACTTTGCCGGCTTATTTGGGTGGGTTTGTTTTCGCCTATTCAACATTTGGTGAGAAACTTAGATATTTCCGAAAAAAATTTCCAAATTCGGTTGCTATTTTTGTTTTAACTCCAGAGTTCCATGTTTCCACAGAGGAATCTCGGAAATCCCTTCCAAAATCGTATGTCACAGCAGACGTAATTTTTAATTTATCTCGGATTGGAGCCTGGATGCATTTCTTAGACAAACGAAAGTTTGGTGATTTGCTTGTAGGATTAGAAGATAAGATGCACACCCCATACCGAATTCCTAAATCTTCTCCTTTATTCCCT
Source organism: Leptospira harrisiae (assembly GCF_002811945.1). Taxonomy (NCBI): domain Bacteria; kingdom Pseudomonadati; phylum Spirochaetota; class Leptospiria; order Leptospirales; family Leptospiraceae; genus Leptospira; species Leptospira harrisiae. Next base: position 991,597 of record NZ_NPDX01000001.1, read on the forward strand.
TTGGCGGATGCCTTTACGAAAGCAGGGATCGGTTATTGTCTTTCAGGATCTGGTCCAAGTTTACTTGTATTTTTAGAACGAAAGGTTGTAAAAAATAAACAAGTCGAATTAGAAAAAACAATTTCATCGGTGATGGGAGAGGCAAAAATTCCGTATTCATTCAAACGAGTGAAACCGGATGGACTCGGTGTAAGGATTCAATTCAAATAGAATTCAGTTTAATCTTCGTCCGCTCCTTCTTCTTTTCCAAATCCGTATACATCTCCACGAAACCGAACTTTTCTGTTAATTCCAGGTTGGATTTTTCCCACTTCAAAAGTAAACTTCATTCTTTCCTTTCCTGATCGGTTGAAATAAAAGGAAGAGGTGAGAGAGATTTCAATAAAGTTTACCATTCGTTCTTTGGAAATTTTATCTGAGATACGAAATTCAGCAGGGTGGCCAATGATTTCATAGGATTCAAAACTTTCCTTTGATTCCATTTTTCCATAATGTTCCATGCGTGGTGGTTTGTAAAAACTTGGTCCATTTTTTAAAACAGTAATTGTATAATCTTCGCTATCGCGACTTTTTTTGAACTGAAAGATCAGGTGGTCTTCGGTAATGGCATTACAACGAGTGGCAAGGTTTCCGGTTTTGCTTCCGACATGGAAACTTGCAAATCGACTCAGTTCGTCAACGACGAGATCGTATTTGTCTCCTGTTTGGACAGGGATAAACCGGTCAGAATCTTTTCTGGAAATGACAGGGTGGATGAATTGGTTGTACACAACTAGTCCTAGTCCCAAAACGGCAACGGTCAACACTCCGCTAAGAACTAGGATGAAACTATCGAGAATGGCAATACTAAGAAACAAACTTACCTTTTTGTATCTACCTTATGGCTTTTGAGGGACGGTAGTGGGGTGCGTGTGACTAAAGAAAGTAAGTCTTTCACTTCTTCTGGTGAGATGATTTGGTTTAATTTCTCTTCCAAAGATGCCGGAGTTGGTTTTAATACCAAATCTTCTGGTTTCACTTTTGTTTCTAAATCTGTCTCTGCCTTCTCCAACTTTCGAACCTTGGGTGACTTTTCAGAGAAGGATTCCTTTCCTTCCTCCGATTGTTTCCCTGTTTGGGTTGGAATTGTAGGGGGAAGCGATGTGAGTGAGTTTCCTTGAATGTTAATTGTGTTCATTTTTCCCAAACCTCCGTGTTCAGGATCTGCTCTCTTGAGAAAAAATATCCTTTTCCCTCCCTCAGATTTTCGGACATTTCCCACTGGGCTTTAGTGAAAATCGATTTTTTTTTAGGTTTTTTCCGTTTGATTGCCCGCTTTATGGCCGGGAAGCTGGCAGGGATGGAAAATATTTTTAAAAAGTGGATGGAAAATCCCATCTCCAAAATCGTCCTAGCGACCAATTTCGTTTTCGCCCTTCTTTTTGTTGTCAGTGTTCCTTCTTTTGTTAAGGAATACATTACCCAAGATGCGGTCAGTATCGGCGGAAAAAAATATGACCTGAGCGATGTGAAAGAAACTTCCCCCATTGCTTATTCTAAGTTCCAATCGGAATACAAAAGTTTGATCAAAAACACATTAGGTGAGTTTGCTCAGGACAAATTATTTGAACTTGTTGCAAAAGATAAAAACATCAAACCTTCGGAAGTTTTAAAACAAGGTTTTAGTCCAACCGAACCATCAGAAGAAGATATCCTCAATGTGTATATGTCCAACAAGGATCAGTTAGGTGGAAAATCTTTGGATGAAACTAAGGATAAAATTATTGGATTTTTGAAAAGCCAACAAGAACAGGAACACAGTCGAGTTGTTTACCGAGACATCGTAACCAAATATCCGGTTGAGTTTTTAATCAAAGAACCACCTGCCGTAAGAGTGACAGTGGAAGAAAAAAATAACCCTTCTATTGGACCAAAAGATGCAAAAATTACAGTCATCGAATTTTCTGATTTTGAATGTCCATTCTGTAAACGAAGCCAAGAAGTGAACCAAAAACTCCGTGAAAAGTACAAAGGCCAAATTCGTTGGGTTTTCCGTGATTTTCCTCTTCCATTCCACCAAGATGCAATGTATGCGCATATGGCTGCCAACTGTTCCGTTTCAGATGGAAAGTATTGGGATGTGTTTAACTTGTTTTTTGAAAACAGCGGTAACTTAGGGAAATCAAATGTTGATGCATTGATTTCCAAAGCTGGAGTTTCAAGAGATAAATACCAATCTTGTATGAGAAATGCTTCTAATATAAAAGCCGAGATAGATGCGGACATCCAAGACGGTCAAAAAGTCGGTGTGAGTGGTACTCCTGCATTTTTTATCAATGGAATCTTTGTTTCGGGAGCATTACCTTTCGAAAACTTTGATGAGATCATCCAAAAAGAATTAAAACAATAATCATAAATTATAAAATTAAAGGAAAATTTATATGAGCAAAAAAGTAAAAGTTGCTGTTACTGGTGCTGCCGGACAAATCGGATACGCACTACTATTTCGTATCGCTTCAGGACAAATGTTTGGACCTGACACTGCAGTGGAACTCCAATTATTGGAATTAGAACAAGCTCTTCCTGCAGCCAAAGGTGTCATTATGGAATTGGATGACTGTGCTTTCCCTCTTTTGGAAAAAGTATCTGTATCTTCTAACATTGATGAGGCGTTTCGTGACATCAACTGGGCACTCCTTGTTGGTTCTGTTCCAAGAAAAGCGGGAATGGAAAGGGGAGACTTGCTTAAAATCAACGGTGGAATTTTTACAACACAAGGAAAAGCAATCGAAAAGAATGCAGCGAGTGATGTAAGAGTTCTTGTTGTGGGTAACCCATGTAATACAAACGCTCTCATTGCAATGAACAATGCAAAAGGTGTTCCATCTGACAGATGGTTTGCGATGACTGGTCTTGATGAAAATCGTGCAAAAACACAATTGGCGCAGAAAGCTGGTGTTCTTGTGAAAGATGTTTCGAATGTTGCGATTTGGGGAAACCACTCGGCAACGCAATACCCTGATTTCTATAATGCAAAAATCAAAGGAAAACCAGCTACTGATTTGATCTCTGACACAGAATGGTTAAAAGGTGATTTTATCTCTACTGTTCAAAAACGGGGAGCTGCCATCATCGCAGCACGCGGTGCCTCTTCTGCGGCATCAGCAGCAAACGCAGTTGTCGACACAGTGCATAACATTGTGACTCCTACAAAACCTGGTGATTGGTTCAGTGCTGCTTGCCACTCCAATGGAGAGTATGGTGTGGACAAAGGTCTTATCTTTGGATACCCACTCAAGTCTGATGGTAAAAAAGTAGAGATCGTCACTGGTCTTGAAATCAATGCCTTCGGAAAGGAAAAATTTGACATCACTCACAACGAGTTGAAAGAAGAAAGAAACGAAGTCAAAGACATGTTAGGTTAAAACCTTTTTAGTCTTTAGAGAATTCATTCTTTAAAGACTGGTTTGTTTGTAGTAAAGCTCGCTCCCCAAAAGGTAGCGGGCTTTTTTTATTTCTTACGAACCAAGGAACAGTTTTTGAAATTCATTTAAAAATTCCTTCGGTCTTTCCAAAAAAGGTAAGTGGCTACTGTTTTCCAACACAGTCATTTTGATATTTGAAAACTTTTTTAGAAACGGATCCCAAGTGTAATAAGGTGCCACCTGATAGTCTTCTTTCCCCATACAAATCCAAATCGGTATGGAAAGTTTTTGGAAGAATTCAGATACATCAATGTCTTGGAACACTTCACCAAATAAGTAATCAAAAGCCAGTTTGTTTGTATGGATTCCTTCCCAAAATTTTCTAGAAGGAAAGGGGACTTGGTAAAAACCTTTTGCCTCCAAACTGACGCAGTAATGGATAAAAAAATCCGAAGGAGATTCCTCGATATTTTTTTGAAATTGGATTAGGTTTTCCAAATGTGCTTCTTTGCGGAGATCAGATGCATGTTTTTGAAAATAAACTTCAGCCTCTAACATAGGACTTCCATGGCTTGGGCCAGTGGAGACCATCACAAGGTTTGTGACTTGGTCTGGATATTTCGCTGCATAAGCCAGAGCCATATACCCATGCCCGGAATGGCCAATTACAGGACAGGTTGGTATTTTTAATTCCGTTTGTATAAAACTAAAATCCTCTAAGAGTTTCTCCAAAGTATAATCTTCTTTTGTTTCTTTTATAGAACTGGTTCGTTTGGCAAACCCACGGTGATCCACCACTGTGATTTGGTATTTTTCCGTGATTTCCTTCGGGATGACTCTGGGATAATACAAAGCACTTCCAATCCAAAATAGAGGCGGGCCCTCTGTGTTATTTATTGCAACTTGGAGGGTAAATCCCTCTCTTTCGATCGTTTGGTGTATCCATTCCATAACATTTCCTTGGGTTTTTTAATATATCTATATAGTTGCAATATACAACTATATAGTTTACATTTGCAACTAAAAAAGCCTTGCAGTATTTTCAAAAATCATATGGACTGAGGTTGTGAAAGGGAAAGGAATCGCAGGTTATCTGGGGATTTATATGAGTGAAACCTTACTTCTTATGAGGCGGTTTCTTTCTGATGAATTTATAAAAAACAAAATTGGAATGAGGTTTGAAGAATGGATGTTACTGCTACCTTTAACTGAATCAGAAAATATAAATCAAAAAGAATTAAGTTTTCGTTTGGCTAAAGATAAAACTACCGTTTCCCGTCTTGTGGATGGCTGGGTCAGAAAGTCTTGGGTGAAACGAGTGGTTTCCGACTCAGACAAACGCAATTACCATTTACGTCTCACAAAAAAAGGCAAAGAGATTTGGGAGAAGGGGCTTCCTGTTGTCACTACCGCGGATCAAATTTTTCGAAAGGAACTAACGGATGTAGACGAGAAAGATCTTTTTTTACTTTTATTTAAAATTCAATCTTCCATACAATTTGCGAATCAAAAAACATAATGAAACTTCTCAACCGATAGGTTTTTTAGCAAAAAGAAATCGTTCTTTATTAGAACTGTCTAAAACGATTTTTGTATCTGTCAAACCTAAACTGGTTGCCATTTTTTCTAAATCCCTGATATACAAGGGATGGGTTTCCAACATCAATTTTCCACCTGGTTTCAGGCGTTTGGATGTGACATCTAACAATTGTTTGTGGAATTCGTTAAAATCTGATACAAAGAGTGCTAAATGTGGTTCATAGTCGAGGACATCAGGCATAATTTCCGGTTTTTCTGATTCCGGGATATAAGGGGGATTGGAAACAACCAAATCAAATAATAATTCTTTGGGGAGTGCTAAATCCAAATCAGAAACATAAAAACTGGTTCTGTCAGTTAAGTTGTATTTTTCCGCATTACGCCGGCTCACATCGATTGCTTTTTCGGAAAGGTCAGTAAGCGTCACAACACTCGTTGGTAGAAGTTGTGTAAGGCTAAGGCCAATACAACCACTCCCCGAACATAGGTCCCAAATTTGTAAAGGACTAGGTTCAGTGAGTGTAAGTTCTTCCCTTCTTTTCCAAAGGTAATCCACAAGTTCTTCGGTTTCTGGCCTAGGGATGAGAACATCTTCCGAAACAAAATATTCAAATTTATGAAAACCTTTTTTGCCAGTGATGTAAGCGACTGGTTTTCTTTTGCTTCGTTCTACAATTCGTTCTCTGTACAGATCAATTTCTTTTTGTCCGAGAGGCATTTCAAATTGGGAATAGAGTTTGATGCGGGGTAGGTTTAAAAGATCGGAAAGGATCCATTCTGCGTCCACGCGGGGATTTGGAATTTCTTTTTTCTCTAGAAATTCTGTAGATCGTTTGAGATAATATAGAAGGGTTCCTGGTTGTTCCGCCATAATTTTTGCCCCCAACAGGATTCGAACCTGTGTCCCCAGTTTAGGAAACTAGTGCTCTATCCACCTGAGCTATGGGAGCTTTTACGTAGGTTTACGTTTCTGATTCACTATCCTTTGGAAATCGGAGATATTGTGAATAACAATTTTATCCGGATAGAGATCTAGTTTGCCTGTTTTTACATACTGCATGAGCACCTTTTGGACTTCTCCAACAGGTTGGGCACACCAATTGGCAATGTCATCCACAGTAGCAGAAAGGATAATTTCATTATAAACATCATTGTTATACTGCTTTTCGTATAACATTACAAAGACGTCACAGACTTTTCCAATGATATCATCCATAAGAAGGATCATAAGGCGACGTTTTTGGTCATAAATCCGAAAGGAAAAAATATGAAGGAGTTTCATTGCCAGGGCTGGGTTTTTGGTCATTAACATTTCGAAATTGGCTCGGTTGAAGTTCAGAGCTTTCACTTCTGTCACCGCAATAGCAGTGGCAGAACGAGGTTGTTCTTCTAAAATGGCCATCTCTCCCAAAATATCCCCAGCTTCCAATACATCTAAGGTTTTGATACTGGTTCCAATGGTCTTTGTGATTTTTACCTTTCCTTCTTTGATGAGGTAAAAGTCGTTTCCTGGTTCATATTCACAAAATAAAACTTCGTTTGGTTGGAAAACTTTTCCAAACTTTCCAAACATAGCTTCTAACATTTGGTCGTTCACTATTTGCCTCCTTTGAGTTTGGATTTAGCATCTTCAGAGATACTATCATCCAAAGGTGGCATTTGAGTTACCTTTTGGAATAACTGCTTTGCTTTTTCTTTTTCCCCAGATGCTTCTGTAGCAAGCGCTAGGTGATAAAGATTTTCTTTGAGTAAAAGGCCTTTGGGGTATTTTTTTATGAAATTAGAAAAATGAGTAATGGCACCTGGGTAATCTTTAGCTTTGAAACTAGATTTTCCCATATAAAAAAGTGAATTTTCTACAAACTGTTCTTCTTCTTGAGTAACAGAATCTGTTCTTTCTGAAACTGTTTTAAACAGATCAATAGAATCGTCATACTTTCCCGCATTCATTAGAGTTGATGCTTTGTCATATTGGGAAAGAATTGAATTGGGATCCACGCTAGAACTGGAGTTTTGTGATGGAACTGCCATCGTTTTTAACATTTCTTGCAGTTTACCTGCATGGACTCCAGGTTCCGGTTTATAAACTAACTCTTGTATCGTGAGTGGGAAAGGTGTTTTTTTACGAGCTAAATCGACGAGTTGTCTTGCACGGTCTACGTACATTCCGTCCGGATAGTGTTGTAAATACTTTTCAAAAGCATAAGCGGCATGTTCAAAGTTTCCATTTTTGTAAAAAACTTCGGCCACATTCATGAGTTCGAAGGCTGGGTTCTTGGCTTCCCCTTGACCGAGGATTTCCCTAACTTGGCGATGCACCTGCCGGAGTTGGCTTGAGAAAACTTTGAGCATTTTGATGATGAGATGGGTTTTGTCTGAGACAAATTTCTCGAATTCAGGGACTTTGAAGACAAGAACTGTAGCGGCTCCTATGACTTGTGCGGTCTCTTCTCTAGGATAACGTCCGATGGCACTCTTCACTCCGAAAAACTCACCGAGTTTTACATCTTCTTTCAGTTCCACACCGTTGATATTCGTGTAAGTTAGTACAACACGACCTTTTTGTAGTACAAAGATATCCTCCGCCTTGTCTTTCTCGAAGTAGACGATGGAACCTCCTTTGTAATTACGTACTATGGGACCTGACAACTCATGCCTCGCTTGCGCTTCATTTTCAAAAATTAGGTAAAAAAGCCAAACTCTTTTTATAACCGACACTGTCAGAAACTTGTTTCAGGAGTTTTTTTGGTGAACCAGCTATCAGTTTAGTTTTACCATCAATGGAAAATTCTTCTGTTTCTAAACCGAAATGAAGAAAGAGTGACTTGTATTCTTCTGACCCATAAATGGGGTATCCATCAATCACTACAAGGTCAATGTGTTTCCAAGATAAATCCGAAACATTGATTTCTGATTTATTTTTACCATCGTTGACTACAAGTAAATCTGCCGAAAGGCCTGGCATGAGTGCATTTGGATTTCCTAATCGAAATGCTTTTCTTGGATTTTCTGTGACCATTTTGAGTAATGTAGATTCAGGTAATTCTTCTCCATACAACCCAAAGTAAATTGATTTTGCAGTTTTTAATTCTTCTAAAAGATTGATGGATCCACTTGGTGAAAAATCCGTCCCCAAACAAACGTTAACTCCCATATCTAAAAAGAGTTTGATGTTGGTAGTTTTTCCAAAGATATGAAGGTTCGATGTAGGGCACCAAACGACAGATGCACGTTTTTCTAATATTTTTTCTACCTCTTTTGGTCCAAAAGGTAAACAGTGGACGAGTACGGAATGTTCGCCAAGTGCATCCAACTTTTCTAACATTCGAAGAGATTGTTTGGACTCATCGTCTAATCCTTCTGCAAGATGTGTGACAAATGGTAAACCTGCATGTTCTGCCATTCGGTATTCTAATGCCGGTCCTTCTCCCCAACCTAAACTATAATTTCCAATCGAATGAGCGAGAGTGTAATCTGAGATTAGTTTGACAGGGAGAATTCCTCGAAATGGATTTTGAATGTAATGAGGTATGTGATCAAAAACCGTTGTGACTCCCGCAAATAAGTTTTTATAGGCACCCAAATAATATAAAATTTCTGGATCTACTTGTTGGCGTTCTGCAAAAACTCCTGAGCTTTTATACAAATTGTCATAAGACAACCAGGATTTGTGTTTTTCATTTCCTCCTACTTTTGGAAGGAAACTAGCAAGTAAGTGGTCGTGGGAATTGATCAAACCCGGATAGAGTTTTTTCCCTCTTAACGATAGGTTCAATGAATCTGGTTTAGGAGAGAGGTTTGTATCGATGGCAGAGATTTTTTCACCTTCCATCAAAAGATCCAAATTCTCTAACTTTCCATTTCGATACACAGTCCCAAATTGGAATAAGACGGAGTTAACCATTACATTCCTCCCTCTAAAATTCGTTCGGGATTAAGGTTTTGTTTTTGTTTGTTCACTTGGAAGTAGAGGCCCTTGTCTTTGGATAAAATTCCAAGTCGATCCTTTGATTTCACTTGTTGTCCTTCGGTGACTTGGATTCGTTCCATGTTTCCATAGACAGAGTAGAGTCCGTTCTGGTGCTCTAAGATCACAAAGTTTTCATACCCATCCATATAATCTACGTGAACTACTTTTCCGGGTAGGCTTGCTCGAACGAGAGAAGAACTGCCTCTTTGGAATTGAATGCCTTTATGGGGGTCATAAGTCAGTTCGGAAAACTTCTTTGTGATTCGTTCTTTTTGTATTAAGGGGTAAGAAGGTTTTTCTTTGATCAGAGATTCTGGAGAAAGAGTTACGGTTTCATTCCCTTTTGGGATGCGAAGGAGTTCTCTTTCGTAAAGGTTTTCTTTTGTGGTGCGACCGTTTAACTTGGCTAAGGTTTCTGCAGAAATTTTAAACTTTTTTGCAATCCCAAACCAGGAATCGCCTTTGGTCACTCGGTAGGAAGAGGGAATTTCAGACTTTGGGCTCTGCTTGGATACAATAGAAGTTCCAAAGAGCATGGCCAAAAAAAATAGAAAGTATCGAAGGTTTCGCATTCTCTGTCCCTTTTAGAAGTATCGACAGCTAAAAGAGAGAGGGCAATAAAAAAGGCGGGTTGACCCGCCTTTTCCAAAATCAAACCAAAGGAGGAAGGGTTTATTCCTCTTCTTTGTTGTTGACCTTGTATTTTTTCATCAGTTCGTCCGCTACGTTTCTTGGAACTGGAGCATACTTGGAAAATTCCATAGCAAACTCTGCCTTTCCTTGGGTAGAAGAACGAAGCACTGTAGAGTAACCAAACATATCCGCGAGTGGAACTTCTGCTTCAATCTTAGCATAACCATTTTCTTCGCTAGTGTTTAAGATCATACCACGTCTTTGGTTGACTGAAGCAAGGATCGCACCTTGGAATTCAGTTGGTCCTTCTACTTCCACTCTCATGATAGGTTCGAGAATGATTGGAGCTGCTTTTCCAAATCCTTGGCGGAATCCGTAACGAGCACCAATTTGGAAGGCCATATCCGATGAATCCACATCATGGTAAGCACCGTCATTGATCACACAACGAACTCCAATGATAGGGAATCCAATGAGAGATCCTCTTTCTAAACAAGAACGGAAACCCTTATCACAAGATCCGATGTATTCGCGAGGGATGGAACCACCGACAACTTTATCAACGAATTCGTAATTCTTTCCTTCTTCTTGTGGGATTGGTTCAATGAATCCAGCCACACGAGCGAATTGACCTTGACCACCCGTTTGTTTTTTATGCGTGTAATCAAATTCTGCTGACTTAGTAATCGTTTCACGATAAGCAACTTGCGGTGCTCCTGTTACTAGATCTACACCATATTCACGTTTCATACGTTCGATATAAACTTCGAGGTGGAGTTCTCCCATCCCTTTGATGATGGTTTGACCAGACTCTTTATCGATTTCTGTTTGGAAGGTAGGATCTTCCTTAGTGAAACGGTTGAGAGCTTTCGCAAGGTTTGGAAGTTGTTTCGATTCTTTACATTCAATTGTAAGAGAGATTACTGGGTTTGGAACAAACATGGACTCGAGAGTCACTTTTGCTTTTCCATCAGTGAATGTATCCCCTGATGCACAATCAATACCAAATAGAGCTACGATATCTCCAGCTTCCGCTTTTGAAATATCTTCCATATCGTTTGAGTGCATACGAACAAGACGACCAATGTTATGGCGTTTGTTGTTAGAAGAGTTGTAAATCGTCATACCTTTTTCAAGTCTACCTTGGTAAACACGAACATAAGTTAACTGACCGTAACGACCGTCTTCTAATTTGAATGCAAGGCAAACCAATGGTTTTTCTGGATCGGATTCTAAGTTGAATTCGTTTTCTTCGTTTCCGATTTCTTTTGCTTTGTTCTCAACATCATAAGGAGAAGCAAGGTAATCTGCCACACCATCAAGAAGTCTTTGGACTCCTTTGTTTTTGAAAGCAGAACCCATAAATACAGGAACAAATTTAAGTGCAAGAACACCACGACGAATGGCTTCTTTCACTCGTGCTTCCGAAGGAGCACCTTCTAACAATTCTTCGGTGAGTTCATCACTGAAAAGAGAAACGGCATCAAGAAGCGCTTCTCGTTTTTCGTTTGCTAGTTCTTTTAACTCATCTGGGATATCAGTGATTTTGATATCTTGTCCGTTTGGACCTTCGAAGTAATACGCTTTCATCTCCACTAGGTCAACGATTCCCTTTAGGTCGTTTTCGAGACCGATAGGAAGTTGTACTGCATGAGCATTGAGGTGGAGTTTTTCACGAAGTTGTTCGATCACGCGCCATGGGTTTGCACCCGTTCTATCAAGTTTGTTGATAAAAGCAACACGCGGAACGCTATAACGTTTCATCTGACGGTCAACTGTGATGGATTGTGACTGAACACCAGCAACACCACAAAGAACCATAATGGCAGAGTCAAGTACACGTAAGGAACGTTCTACTTCAATCGTGAAGTCAACGTGGCCCGGAGTATCAATGATGTTGATGGTTATGTCTTTCCAAGTAGCATAAGTTGCTGCCGATTGGATTGTGATCCCTCTTTCTCTTTCGAGGTCCATACTATCCATAGTGGCACCCACGCCATCTTTACCACGTACTTCGTGGATAGCGTGGATTTTGTTCGTATAAAATAAAATACGTTCAGTGAGGGTTGTTTTACCCGAGTCAATGTGTGCGGAAATTCCGATGTTACGGATTTTTTCCATTTTAGGGTCGCGTTTGGTTTCTGTCGCAGAGGTCATATTTTCCTCAAAAATAAGGTTAGAGTTGAATTGATTCTACCAAAATCTGAAATGGACTGCGTTTGTAAAGTACTTGGGATTTTTGGTCAAAGGGAAAATCCTGGAGAAATTAGAGATTCAGGGTATATGCCACTAGCGCGCTTCAATCGATTTTTTCGAACATTGTCCTTTGCCCGAGTGGTTTGTTTGGGGTTTTTTGCCGCCATCCTCCTTGGTTCCTTCGCCATCTATATTTCCGAATTGGGAGAGCTTTCCTATGTGGATAGTTTTTACCTTTCGGCTTCTTCGATTTGTGTGACAGGACTTTCTCCCGTTCCCCTTTCTGGTTTAGAACATTCCACCCATTGGATTATGCTTTTTCTCATCCAACTTGGGGGACTTGGGATCATCAGTTTTACCGTAATTGTTGGATTTCTCATTACCCAAGGAATTTCTAGAAATGCTCGTTTCAATGCCTTTGTGGGAGCAGCCATTGACACCCAAGCCGAAACCGAATCTCTTGCTACAAACGAAGTCAATCGGATGTTACTCTCTATTATCAATATTTCTTTTACGTTAGAAATTTTGGGAGCCATCGGATTGTATTTGCATATGCCCGATGGGGTGGAAGGCGGGAATACTCGTTGGTTCTTTTCTTTATTCACTGCAATTTCTTCCTTTAATAACGCCGGTTTTTCGGTCACGGATGATCTCAGCGCTTTAAGACTGGATCCATTTTCCTTATACATTGTTTCTGGCCTTGTAATTTTTGGAGGGATTGGATTCCCAGTGATCATCCTTTTGGAAAAATTCCTCCTAACAGTCTTTGTTCGGATTGTATACCGCATTGAAGTGATGGCCGAAACTTTGATGATGGAAAAAGCATTAAAAACTGGGAATGTTCCTAGATTTTTGTTACTGCCAGCGCAGTTCTCCGCATTTTTAGAAAATCGTATCGGAGACTATAACAAACATTTGAGGGGGGAAACCACAAGGATCCAATCCAAAGTCCTCGTTTATGGATCTTTCGCATTGTTATTGTTTGGTTTTGTTGGGATCTATTTTTTAGAAAAATCAAATCCGCATACATTTCATGGGTTAGCTCTCGTTGATAAAATCTCCAATGCATTTTTTATGTCCGTTTGTTCTCGTACAGCAGGATTTTCAACAATGGATTTGGGGCATTTGAATGATGCTACCGTCATTATCATTACCGTTTTAATGTTTATTGGTGGTGGCCCTCAAGGAACTGCCGGTGGTATTAAAATTACCACCTTTGTTTTGTTACTTGCCTATTTAAAAAATGTAATTCAACCTTCTAAACCAGTAATGTTATTTGGAGAAACAGTTTCCAAAAACTCTGTTGCTGTCGCCATTCGTGTTTACTTTCTTGCCACCATTGCTTTGGCTTTTGTTTTTATTTTCCTAGGGATTTTGGACCAAAACCAACATTCACTTCATGTAATCTTTTTTGAACTGATTTCTTCTTTTTCCACAGTTGGTTATAGTTTGAACTTAACATCCCAACTGGGAGACATTGAAAAGATTTTTTATGCTGCCGTGATGTATGTGGGCCGTGTGGGAATTTTTACTGTCCTCATTGCAGCGACAGGCCACTCCGGAGTTCCTAAAATGGGAACTGTGGATGATGGTGTGAAAATCCAAGTCGGTTAGAATGGACATAAAAATCAGTTTTAGTATTTTGAGGATAGAGAAGACTTGGTATTTGTGAAATTAAGCATTCGAGATCTTTTGTTTTCGCCTTGGAAAGCTCCAGTTTTGGAGCATGAGGAACTAAAGTTTGAGGAAGAGAAAAAATCTCAGAAAATAAAACTGACCCAGATCGAGTCTCGATTGGAGTCGGTGGAACTTCTATTGTCAAATGAGAAGTTAGAAGATGCAAAACTTCTGTTCCGAGTTTTGGCCTTCGACTTAGTTTCCTTTCAATTAAGACGAACCAACCAAAAGGAAATCCCTTTGGATGGGAATTTAAACGGTTTTGTAATTCCTGAATCAGATCGAAAACTAAAACCATTCGGATTTATCAAATCTTTAGACCAAGTTCCAAATTTTAGTGATAAGGAAATGGATGAGATTTTGTCTTCTGCTGTTGATACTTTTGAATATCTTTTGTATGAATCCAAAAAAGAATTCAAAACTCGTTACCTTACAAATTTAGACCAGTTTCGGTTCATCAAACAAATTCGATTTTTATTACTCAGTGCATTCTTTTCTTTTTCTATTTTGGGGTTCATCTACTACCAATTCAAATTCCCACAGATGAAAGACCAATCCATCAAATTGTATAGTTTTATCAGTAAGGAGAAACCAGAGACTTCAGAATCTTTGATGGTTTCCCAACCTGTTTTGAAAAAAGACATTGGCAGTTGGGTTGCGTATGAATGGACATTACCTGAATCTATGTCTGCATTTGGTGGCCTTAGGATCGATCCGTTGGAACAAAGAGGAATTCGATTTACCTTAGACCAAATCACTATTTTGGATTCAAAAGGCAAAGAGTTGTATCAAAAAAAGTTTGTCGTAAGTTCTAGTATGTTACCGGAAGATTACCAAGATTATTTGCAGATTTTGGATATAAAAACGGCAGGCAAACAAACTCCAGGTGAACTGGTGGAGATGGTGACCACTGGTAAAGATCCACAAATCCATTTGGTGTTTCCAATCCTTACGGATGCAAAAACGATCAAATTAAAAATGAAATACATTGAAGCCCATAAAGTGAAGAAAAAATGATCTACCTATACCTCAAATTGATGCGTGTCCCTCAGTGGGTAAAAAATATTATCCTTTTTGCCGGATTGATTTTTTCTAAAAAAATCTTCGAACTTCCTTCGTTAACAAAAGTTTGTTTGGCTTTCCTTTGTTTTTCGTTAGTGGCAAGTTGCCAATATGTTTTCAACGATTTTTTGGATCAAAAAGAAGATGCCAAACATCCTGAAAAAAAACATAGGCCACTCGCCAGTGGAGAATTGGATTCAGGAATTGCATTGGCAATCACCGGAGTCATCCTACCTGTTGCGCTCATCGGTGCTTATAAACTTTCACCTGTTTTCTTTTACCTAACGATCTTCTACTTACTCTTTAACATGTTATATAGTAAGGTTTTGAAACACATAGTAATTCTGGATGTAATGAGTATCTCCATTGGATTTGTGTTACGTGCTATAGCAGGCGCAGTAGTGATTGGTGTGGAATTTTCTCATTGGTTGTTACTTTGTACATTTATGTTGGCCCTTTTCTGGGGATTTTCCAAACGTCGCGGAGAAATCAATATCCTAAAAACGGACGCAGGCAAACACAGAAAGATTTTGGAAGAGTATTCTATAGAGTTTTTGGATTTGATGATGGCTGTGGTGGCCACCTTAACTCTTGTGAGTTATGTGATGTATGCAGTCAGTCCCGAAACTGCAAAAAGTTTAGGAACACCTTATATGGTGTATACTGTTCCTATTGTTGTGTATGCTATCTTTCGTTCTCTCTATATCATTTATATTAAGAACATGGGTCATAACCCAACTAAGGCCATTCTCACGGACGTCAGCGTTCTTGTTTCTGGGTTTATTTGGTTACTCCTCATCTTATTTTTAATGTTTGGGAACATATCGGGCCATACCCCAGTCTTACAATAGAGACTATGAAAATTTGGAAGCAGTTACCGTATGGATGGAAGGTGGTCTCCGCCTTTGTTTTCTTTTTTTCGACCACCCTTTGTTTTGCTTACTTTAAGGGGAGGGACACACATCCCGGTGTTCCCATTGAAATCCTTGCCACTACGCCGACGGAAGCCAATTCATGGAAGGGTCACCCCAAGGTTGTGTATTTTTGGGCGACCTGGTGCACTGTTTGCAAAGCTTATGGCCCGATCTTAGATGCTAATATAAAGTTTTTACCAAAATCCATCATCTTTCTCTCTGTTTTAGAAGCAGAAGACTCTGAAGAAACTAAAGACATTTTGACAAAACTCACCCCAGATGCAAAACATCCGATTTATGCAGCCGACTACAGAATGTTAAAGGAATGGAGGATTTCTGCTTATCCTACGACTGTTTTTCTGAACGAAGAGGGACAGGTGGTGTTTTCGGATACGGGAATCTTAAGCCCGCTTGGGTTTTGGTTGCGAACTTTTCTTTTGCGCTTTTTTTAAACTGTCGATGATATAACATGGATTCTTCTTTCAAACCCAAACCGCTTTTGAACAAGTCGGAACTCCGACAAATCAAACGCAGTAAAACTCGGGTCGAAGGAAAAAAGGTCATCACTGATGACGTAAAAAAACTCAAATCCCTCAAGGTCACACCTGAGCTCAGTTTCCAAGAATCACTAGATTACTACAAAGAACCAATTTGGATCGAATACTACATTCCAAAAGAATCTAGGTTTGCATTTGAAACCAAATATCTATTTATCCTTCTCGTAGATCCAACCATTACGGATGAGCTTTGTGATGCGGAAAGAAAACGAGCCTCTGCCAATCGTGAAATAGTAGATGTATTTGCTTATATGGAATCCCACCCCGAAGCCATTAGGCTCATTGAAGATTCCTATCATTCTACGATATCCATGCATGAAACCGTACATCATATCTTTAAAGCCTATAAAGAAACGGGAGCGACAGAAGATTTAAAAACTGCCTGTTATTTAACGGAAGCACTTTTGAAATATGAACCAACCATTGCAGGCCTTACTTATTTCAGAGACTATGTAATTTATAATTTAAATTTTTTCATCCGCACTCTGAACCGATTGAAGATCGAATTTGCATTGGAAGATGCAACCGTTTCGTTACTCATCAAACGCAGAAATGAATTTTGGGAGTTGGAAAATCGGACAGAAGACGAAGATTTTGATTTGCTAGCAGCCTTGTTTTTTGAGCAGGCTTTCCCCAATCGTGGTGCAGGTGAACTTTCTAGTGATGATATGTTACTTTTTGAATAATTTGTATTTCACTTCGTTACATAAACCAACTAAATAATCCTAAAAGATTTTCTGTTTCCGGGAAAACCATTTCATTTTTGATGATGGTAGTATCTGTGAGTTGCATGGAAACGGGAATTTTTTTTTCTTGGAAGGTAAAACTTAACTTTGAAACTGATTTTGTTGTTTCTTTCCAATTGGTTTGGATTTTGGATTCTTCGGCCAAAGGAAAACTATGGATTAGTACGTTCCAAAAATCAGATTTAGAAACCAACACTTCTGAAATGTTCCCGATTCCTGTTTTTAAATCTCTATAGAGATGTTCTTTCATAAAATCTTTGATTCCAATGGATAAAAACTGTTTTTCACTTTTGAGTTTGGAAAGACCTGGGACTGTAATATGTGGATCAATCACATCCCAATCCAAAATAAGAAAATGACACGGTCCAGTTTGGATCCTTTTGAGAAGAAATTCTAAATTACCTTCCGTATACACTGTTTGGCCCATAGTTCTCAAAAAAACTGACAGATGTTTGTCGAAGTTTTGGTCTTTTGTGTATATGACCCAGGTCAATTTTGACAAAGGTAAGGACTTAGATGGTAAAGTATGTATTTTAGTAAATGGATTTTCCCATAACAAAGAAACACCATTGTCTTTATAATATTCTTTTTCTTCTTTTGTAAAACTACCACATAATATTGGTTCAATGCTCCAATCCAATAATTCTTTTGCAATTTCTGGTGTTGGTTTTGAAAAAAGTCGAATTGAATCTGGATGGTCTTTCCAAGTTTTCCCTGTACATTCTTTAACGACGAAACCTTGAACTTGTAACCATGTTACAATCAGGTTTTTTTCTGTGTCGGGAAGTTGTGTCAAAACAGCACCGAATAGAGTGTCCATTACGATTGTATTTTAGTTGACCCCCTAGGCTTGAAAGTCATTTTAAAAAACATCTCCGATGAAGCTCCTCAAACGATACGCAAACCGAAGACTTTATGATCCAGAAACAAGCTCCACCATCACACTGGAAGATGTGGCAAAGATGATCATCGGGGGAGATGAAATCAAAGTCCAAGACAATATGACAGGAGAAGACATCACTCCTAAAATTTTGGGACAAACTTTTCTTAAGGTGAGTCTCGGGCAAAGAAACGAAGACTTTTCTAACTTTATGTTAACCTCCCTCATTCGGGAAACTGGGCGTGATGTCTCCGGTCTTTTTGAACGTTTGATTCTCGGTGGAATTGGGGCCAATTATCTGACTTCGGAACGACTGGAAAAAATCGTAAATTCGATGGTGGAACTTGGTGAACTCAAAGAGGCAGATTTTAGCCACTACCGTGAAGATCTTTTGCGCAAAATGGCTTCCAGAGCCAGTGAAAAAAAAGAACAAATCCAAAGAGATTTGGAAAAGTTCAGCCAATCCATTTTGGAAGAAGACAAAGCTACCCTTGGTGATCTTTCTGAAAAATTAAAAGAAGTCGCAGAAAAATTGAAGGAAAATTGACGAAAAACGAAGAGAAAATCCGTCCCAACCTAAAGGCGGTTTAGAATGATTCGAAAGTCTTTTTTGTTATTTTGTATTCTCTTGGTCCCTGCAGTTTTGTTTGCAGAAACGGACGATCGTTTTTTTGAAATCCAACGCACTCGACTTTCTTCCTCTAATGTATTCGAAATACGTGATGCAATTGACAAACTTACGTTTGTTAAATCAAACCAAGGGATTCGTGATATCATTGCCGCAATGGAAGGTTCTCCGAATTTTCCGACAAGTCCCGGAAATGCTCCAGCTGTTAAATTTTACGCAGCACAAGCCCTCGGGAAAAAAGGGAACAAAATCGCCATTCCTTATTTGATTAAAACTTACCAAAAAGAATCAGCAAATATTCCGGAACACAACCCACGAATCCGCAGAACTTGGAAGGACGGAGTGGCTGATAGCAGTTCTCCTTCCAGTCCGTATTTTTATGAGGATGGCGATATTCCCATCACATTGGCTTGTGGTGAAATTTTACGGGCCTTAGGTTCTTTGCCTCTCACTCCTGAGTCAGAATCAACAATCAAATCTGCTCTCACGAGTCCTAATTTTTATCTACGTAGTGCCGCAGCCGATGCCCTGTATCTTGCAGGAAAAAAAGAGTCATTACCAAGTTTGGTGGATGCTTTGGGAAAAGAAACCGTCCCTTATTCCAAAATTTCGATTCTTTCGGCCATGGTTGGGTTGGAACGATTGCCAAACCAAAATTATAAATCTGTTTTGGAATCTCTCACTGATAAAGATCCAGAGGTACGAGGAAAGGCGTCAGATGCTCTTCGCCGATTGGACTTCAGTATCTCTGCACCTTACTTAGAAAAGGTGATTCAGTCTGAGAATGACTCTAAGGTTTTAAAACAAATGAAATCAGATTACCAATTTCTCGTTTCCTTTCATACTCCATAAGTTTTCTATTTTTCATTGTGGACAAATCCGCTTTTTCCACTAAAATGTGACAGAGCGGAGAAATTATGAAAATAAATAGCATTCTAGAAGCCATCGGGAATACACCTCACGTACGTTTGTCACGACTTTTTGGTACCGACCATGAAGTGTATATGAAACTCGAAAGACAAAATCCTGGTGGATCTATCAAAGATCGGATTGCTCTTGCGATGATTGAAGAAGCAGAGAAATCAGGAAAATTAAAAAAAGACTCTTTTATAGTAGAACCAACTTCAGGTAACACCGGTATCGGCCTTGCAATGGTAGCAGCTGTTAAAGGTTATGCGATCACGCTTGTGATGCCAGAACATATGTCTGTAGAAAGAAGAAGAATTATGGCAGCTTATGGTGCTAAGTTCGAACTCACTCCGAGAGAAAAAGGAATGCCAGGTGCGATTGCAAAAGCTCAAGAAATTGTTGCAGCCAATCCCAATGCATGGATGCCACAACAGTTTGAAAACGAAGCCAACATCCAAGTCCATAGAGAAAAAACTGCGGAAGAAATTGCAAAAGATTTCCCTGATGGTTTGGATTATATCATTACTGGAGTTGGTACTGGTGGACATATCACTGGATGTGCTGAAAACTTAAAAAAGAGATTTCCAAAACTGAAAGTTTTTGCTGTGGAACCAGAAGGATCTCCAGTTCTCAGTGGTGGTAAACCTGGCCCACACCCTCTCCAAGGAATCGGTGCAGGATTCATTCCTAAAAACTGTAAAACAGAGTTACTCGATGGAATCATCACAGTTGGCAAAGATGAAGCATTCACTATGGCTGTTCTTGCTGCCAAAAAGGAAGGAATTTTTATTGGAACATCGTCTGGTGCCAGTCTTGCCGCAGTTTCAAAAAAACTTAAAGAAATTCCTGCTGGTTCGAAGGTTCTTACTTTCTGTTATGATACAGGAGAAAGATATTTATCCGTTGAAGGTTTGTTCGTTTAATAGGATTTTCAGATTACCAAACTTTTAATAGTCGAATCGCCGACAAAAGCAACAACAATTGCTTCTTATTTAGATAAGGATTGGGTTGTTGTTGCTACTAAGGGTCATATCAAAGACCTTCCTGCTAAATCCTACGGGATCAATTTTCAAAATTCATTTGAACCTGAATATGAGTGGTTAAAAGGAAAAAAAACAGTTTTTTCCGCAATTAAAACCCAAGCAAAATCTGCATCTGTTATCTATATCGCAAGTGACCCTGATCGAGAAGGGGAAATTATCGCCAAACATTGTTTTGATGAACTTGTAAAACTGAAAAAACCGATGTTTCGCCTTCGATTAAAAGAAATCTCCAAAGCAGAAGTAGGTCGTCAGATCCAACTAAAACTTGGTTTGGATTCGGCGGAAATTGAATCACAAATTGCTAGACGGGTTGTTGATCGCATCTTTGGATTTGAAGTTTCGCCTGATTTATGGAAACACTTGAAAATTTCTTCTTTATCTGCGGGAAGAGTCCAGTCCACAGTCTTACACTGGATTTGTGAAAGAGAAAAAGAAATTCAAAACTTCACCAAAGAAATTTACTATCAGTTAAAATTGCAAGGAAACATTTTTGGCGAATCTGTAGAGTTAGACCACCAAACGAAAGATAAGTTAGATTCTAAATCGATTCAAAAAGTTCTTACTGATATAGAAATCATACCTGAACCAACTCGGTTAAAAGAACTTCTAATATCGCAAATCAAAAAGAAAAATATCAAAAGAAATCCTCCTCCTGCATTTTCTACTGCAAGTTTACTGGAAATGAGTTTTCGTGTTTTAGGTTTTGATTCCAAAAAAACTATGAAAATTGCCCAGATGTTATTTGAGGGAAAACGAATTGGTTCTGGAGAAAGAATCGGCCTAATTACCTATATGCGTACAGATAGTACCCGAGTATCTGATGAAAAACGTAGATTAGGAGAAAATTATTTAAAAAATGAATACCCTGGACTTGTGTTTTCGGGTGAGACCAGTATTAAAAAACAAAAAAAATATTCACAGGATGCGCATGAAGCTGTCATTCCAATAAATCCAGGTTTTGAGCCAAACTCAATTAAGTCCTATTTATCTGCAGATGAACTGAAACTATATACTTTGATTTGGGAGAGATTTTTGGTTTCTTTGATGAATCCAGAGTTAGGTGAAGAATTTATTTATGAATTTCAGAAAGGAGAATTTGTTTTTATTTTTAAAAATGAATTTATATCAGATTCCGGATTTAAATCATTTGGGAAAAATACTTCGAAAAAGATTTCGAGAATGTTAAATTGGAAAGTTGGAGATCCTTTTTTATATGAGTCATATTCGATAGAGGAAAAACAAACAGAACCGCCGGTTCGTTACACGCAAGGTAAATTGGTGCAGAAGATGGAAGATACAGGAGTCGGTAGACCTTCCACTTATGGAACCATTCTTGAAACCTTAAAAACCAGGAAATACATTGTAGAATACCAGAAGTCTATTGGACCAACTGCCCTTGGATTGAAAGTGGATGATTATCTTTTTTTAAACTTTCACGATCTGATTGGAGAATCTTTTACCAAAGACTTAGAACAAAAATTAGACCAAATCACTGAAAACAAAGAATCAAGAATCAATTTAATTCAAAATTTTTATAATGAATTGATTCGGTTATTACGAAGTCCAAGAATAAAAAACAATTTTCTCTCATCTTCTAATGCTGAAAAAAATTCTTTTACCAAGGATCCTCTTTCGGCAAACCAAAAACTTCCATCAAAAAAAATGAAAACAAATCCAAATTCTAGTGTTCCTTTTCCTGGCCAAACGAATATAAAAATTTGTCCAGTTTGTAAGGAAGGTTCAGTAAAAACTAAACTTGGTAAAAAAGGAAAAACCATTTATTTTTGCTCACGATACCCGCATTGTGACTACATCACCTATGAATCATAAAGAAAAGAAAACGCTCATCCTTGTGAATTTGGGTGGGCCTCGGACCACAGATGAAATCGAAGTTTTTTTAACGGATTTATTCACAGATCCTTTTGTTTTCGATTTGCCTTTGCCAGAATTTTTACGCTTATCTCTGGCTCGATTCATTGCCAAAAAAAGAACTCCTAAAGTGAAAAGAACATATGAATCCATGGGATTTGGCGGTGGTTCTCCTTTGGTTTCGGAAACAGAAAAACAAGCCAAGGTTTTGGAAAAAATCTTAAACGAAAAAACAACAATCGATTGGACAGTCAAAGTGGCAATGACATGTGGTTTCCCGCATATTAGAAATCCTGAATTTGAAAAACCAAGTTCTAATACGATCTATCTTCCGTTATACCCTCAATATTCTCGTTCTACAGTTCTTTCTACCCTAAACCATTTAGAAAAAAAATTCCATGAATGCCCTGTTGGTAGTGGAGGATATGTTCCAACCTTTGCAGACGATCCCAAATACCACCAAATCTCTGCTAGGTTTATCCTTGATTTTTTTTCAGGTAATTTACAAGAAACTGACTATCTGCATTTCCCAAAACAAAAACAGACCGCCGACTGGAGAAATTTAGACATAGTTTTTTCAGCTCATGGAGTTCCTATGCGTTTGATTCAGAAAGGGGATCGGTATATGCAGGAAATTGAATCTTCTGTTTTGGGGATCACAGAAGAACTGAGGTCCCATGGTTTCGTTGGAAAATCGCATATATCTTATCAAAGTAAAGTTGGGCCGGCAAAGTGGACCACACCAAGTTCCATAAACATGATAGAAACCTTAGGAAAAGAAGGAAAATCAATCGCTGTATTTCCTATTAGTTTTGTTAGTGATCACTTAGAAACGTTAGAAGAAATAGGTGAACAATTTAAAGAAATTGCCTTAGAATCAGGAGCAAAATCATTTATTCGAATTCCGGCATTTGGTATTTATCCGCCTTTTATGGAGTATTTAGCTGAGAGAGTATTGTTGGTAGATAAATCTATCAGTCAATGTTTATGTAAAAAAATGGGTGGGGAATCACTCTCTACTTGTCGATTCAAACAGTGATCTAAGTCCGATTCCTTTTCGATAGTTGCCGAAAAAACGAATATTGATTCCTTTCGATGATAATTCTCTTTCTATAACATCTATTCGCTGATTGAATTCGAATAATTTTCCATCGTAAGCCGGAAATACACCATTCCACGAAGTAACGTATACTGCTTTCGGTGGTTCAGGTAATTTTGTGATTTGTTCACGATCAGTTTCTAAAATGGATTCCCAAGTTTCTTTATCGGAAACTTTCGCAGTTTCTGGATAAATCCATGTTTCGGAGTGGAGGCCATTTTTTGTGCGATTTGGAAAAATATCCGAATTGGATAAAACACCGAGTGCTCTGATACCTTCGTTTTTGGCAAATAAGACTCCAAAACATGGTTTCTTTGTTAGGTGAGAGTTTCCAAATCTGGTAATGGTTGTTATTGAAAGTAGGTTGGGCAATTCATTTGGTTGGATTCGATTTCCTAGAAATGGGATTAGATTTTTTAAGGAAATACAAAATCTAATTTTACCTTTCCATTCTAAGATTTCATCGAAAGTCTGCATCTGGTAGTTTGTTTTGAATTCTATTTTTGATTCTAAGTATTTGACCAAATGGGATACAAGATCACCCATCCCGTTAGGAAAGGATATAGTTCCGAGTGATTTTCCTTTTTTCTTTTTGATTTCTTTTAAGATTGTATTTTTTCCTGAGCCGTCCCAATGAGAAAAAATCGATTCTGCTTGGAGTGAATCAAGTCTTGTTCCGTAAACTCCACCTATAGCTGGTTCAATGATATTTTTTGTTACCGATATACCAAACATTTGGATTGCCCAGGTTTCGAAGTTTTGAGTTTCACTGAACTTTATTTTTTTAAAAAAAATAACATATAAAAGTTTTAAACCAGTTATAATGGAAATAGGTAATCTGGATAAATTTCCATTTACCCAAAAATATCTTCTTTTGGCAGCTTTGTTAGGGAAAACGGGGGTTAATCCAATATCATCTAACATTGGTTTCATTTCATCTGTAAGTAAAATGCCATTGGCTGCTAATTCGATTAAACCTTCGTCAACAGTTTTTGTTCCTATCACTCCACCTAACTTTTCTGACTGTTCATATAAAGTTACTGAGTCACCTTTTTTTGTATGGTGATATGCTAGGAATAACCCAGTGATTCCACCGCCAATAATATGGATATGTTCTCTCATATTGCTTTTGAGAATACAGGTTTTGTTGGTTGGCTTAGTTGCAATTTTTCATCAAAGGCCATTGCCACAATTCGTAAAAAAGGTTTTCCCAAATCTGTTACTGTCAATGTTTCACCTTGCCAATGAACCAATTGGTCAGATTCCATTTCTTGTAAGAATTGAAAAACGTGAGATTTCATTTCACTTGGAACGTTTACTTTCCAAGACGTCATTAAATCTAAAATTAACTGCTTTCTTGATTGGTCTGATTGGGTTAATTTATGTCCTCGAAGTATGGGAATGGTTCCATCCAAAATAGATTTACGATATTTCATTTCTAATTTTTGATTTTGGAAAAATAAATTTGGAGTTTCAGAAATGGAAGAGGAGCCAAGTCCCAACATCACATCAGTTTTTGAATCACTATAACCCATAAAATTTCTATGGAGTTTGTTTGTATTAAACGCTTTCCAAAGTTTATCATGAGGCAAAGCAAAATGGTCCATTCCGATTTCGCGATAACCTTCTTTTTCTAACAATGTTCTACCCATTTCGTAGAGATCCCGTTTTAAAGTGGGTTCAGGGAGGTCTTTTTCAGTGAATAATCTTTGTGAAGCTTTAATCCATGGTACATGGGCATAAGAATAAAATGCGATTCGATCAGGTTTTAATTCCAAAGTTTTTTCTATGGAATACTGCATGGAATCTAAAGTTTGTTTAGGTAAACCATAAATTAAATCGAAATTGATGGAATCAAATCCAAGAGATCTAGCTTCTAAGGTAATATTTTCTGTGAGTTCAAAAGGTTGGATTCGGTTGACTAATCTTTGCACTTTTGGATCAAAATCTTGAACTCCCAAACTAATCCTTCGAAATCCTAATTTCTGCAAAAGTTTAAGTTGAGAAATTCTTGTTCTTCTTGGATCCACTTCAATCGAATATTGTGGTTCTTCCGTCGGGTTTAATTTATTTAAAATATATTCGATAGTTGATTGTAGATTGTAATCGGATAGGTAAGTGGGGCTTCCGCCACCTAAGTGAAGTTCGCTTAATTGTTTCCCGTTTAAACTTTGTACCTTTTCTGAATATAATTGTAATTCGTTTTTAAGAGCAGTGACATAGGGTTCTTCGACAGTATGATTCTTTGTGATTGAAGTATTACAGCCACAAAATGTGCATAATGTTTCGCAAAAAGGAATGTGAAGATAAATTGCTAATTTAGAATCTTTAGGCGAAAGGTATGTATCTAATGATTGAATACATTCATCCAATGTGGGTGAGTCAGTCCAGTATGGAACTGTCGGATAACTCGTGTATCTTGGTGCAGGTGTATCATATTTTTCGAGTAAACGTTTCATTCACTAAATACCTTTCTTGTTTCATCAATAAGGAGGTGGATTGAGTTTTCAGGTGTAAATTGTAAAACTCCATGGCCAAGGCCAGAAACCCATCCCTTTCTCTCTTCTGGATCTAATTCTTTGATTGGCATAAGATATTCTCTGATTTTTTGTTTCAGAGTGATCGGATCTGCAAATAGAAGTTCTTGGTCAAAGTTACCTTGGATAAATCCTTTTCCACCGAAAGTTTTTAAGGTTTGTTTGATAGAAAAACGATGGTCGACACCAAAACCAACAAGATTTGGAATTTCGTAAATTTGTCTTAACTGTTCTTCCGTTGTATTTTTAGCATAATAACCAATTTGTTTTGGAAACTTTTTCGCAAATTCCGAAATTGGTTCTACTACATAACGATTGAAGTTGTAGGGATCTAACATACCAGCAGCTGTATCAAAGATCATCACTACCTCTGCGCCACCTTTCAGTTGTAATTCAATATTTTCCTTTAACAGAGGAACTAAAATCGAATAGAACTTATCAACAAAGTTTTGATTCGTTTTTATGAAGGAAAGGTTCCCATCATGTTTTCCTATACTTGCATAGGTCATTAATGTAAATGGACCACCAACAAATCCAATAAGCGAAACATCATTCGGTAAAACTTCTCTGGTTCGAATAACTGCTTCTTTTTGGAACTTAAGTCCTTCGATTGCTTCTTCTGAAGATTTTAAACGTTTCAAATCATTTTCCGAAGTGAGAGAAAAGGAAAGTTTTGGACCTGGATCATAAGTTAGCCCCATACCGAGTGCCTCTAAAGGAAAAAGTAGATCAGAAAACAAAATGCTGACATCAAAACCAAATTCTTTGACTGGTCCAAGAGCGACTTCTGCTGCAAGTTCCGGTTGTTTGCATAAATCCATAAAGCTATATGTTTCTTTCATTTTGCGGTAATGAGAGTGGTATCTTCCCGCTTGGCGCATAAACCAAATTGGAGGAACGGATTGTGGGACTAGATGAATGGCATTTCCAAATTTTTCATTTCTATATAAAGTCGTTATCATTTTTTTTCCTGTAGCGCTTGTTTGGTTTTTGTTAAGGTTTCTTCGATGACTTCGTCGCTATGGGCTGTTGATAAAAAACCAACTTCGTATCCGCTTGGTGCTAGATACACTCCCGTATTAAGAAGTTTATGAAAAAAAACTGCAAATTTTGTCTTATGATCGTTAGGAATATTAGCTATAGTTCGAATGGGTTCCTTTGTTTTTCCTTTCAACCAAAATAAACTTCCAAAAGTTACGGCTTCCCAATCATTTTCACCTGCTTCTTCTAATAACTTTAGAATTCCGGAAGTGAGTTTTTTTGTTTTTGTTTCTAACTCTGGATAAGGATTTTCGTTCCAAGCTTTTGTTAATGTTTTTAAGCCAGCACGCATTCCAATTGGATTCGCTGATAAAGTGCCTGCTTGATACACTGGACCATTTGGTGCTACCAAATCCATTAAATCTCTTTTTCCTGCATAAGCTCCGACTGGAAATCCACCACCAATGATTTTACCGTAACAAATAAGATCGGGCACAATTCCCGTGAGACCTGCCATACCTTGGAAGGATACTCTAAAACCTGAAATCACCTCATCAAACAAAAGTAATGCGCCATATTTACTTGTGAGTTCTCTACATTTTTTTAAGAATTCAATTCTTTGGGGAAGAAGTCCATAATTTGCAGGGATAGGTTCAATCGTTAAACATGCGATTTCATTCCCGTGTTCTTGAAACAGTTTTTCTAATGCAATTTCATCATCTAACGGTAGTACAAGGGTATTTTGGATGATTTCGGGACCAATCCCTTTGCTATCGCTCGAACTTAGACCAGCAAGTCCAGAACCAGCTTTTACTAGCAATTGGTCAAGGTGACCATGATAACATCCGTCAAATTTTAATATTTTACTTCTACCAGTTGCAGCTCTTGCCACTCGTAGTGCACTCATCACGGCTTCTGTTCCTGAGTTTACAAATCGAATCTTTTCGACCCATGGAATGCGACTAGTAATGAACTCAGCAAGTTCCAAAGAGTAGGGTTCGCATGCACCAAAAGACCATGCTTTGTTTACTGTATCTTCCACTACTTCTTGAATTTCTGGATTTCTATGGCCGAAGAGTAGTGGACCAAAACTTAAACAATAGTCGATATATTGTTTTCCTTCAACTGACTTTAAGTAGGCGCCATTTGCTTCACTAAAAAAAATGGGTGTGCCACCTACTGATGCGAAGGATCGAACAGGACTATGGACTCCGCCGGGAACAACTTTTTTGGAACGAAGAAAAAGTTCTTCTGAATTCATGAATACAACCTTTGTGCAATTCTTGCACCATATGTAATTAAATAAGAAGAACCTGCTCTACGAAAGACATCCCAAGTTTCCTTTAATCCATCTTCAAAATTTAAAAATCCTTCGTTGGCTAGATATAAAAGACTCGCATATTCTCCGCTTACTTGGTAAGCACCTGTGGGTAGTCCTGTTTTTTCTTTGATAGGTCCAATGAGATCAATTGCAGTCATTCCCGGCTTTACCATGAGTAAATCTGCTCCTTCTTCTTTGTCTCGGATAGAAGTGTGGATTGCTGTGTCACGGTCGCGAACATCAAGTTGGTAACCACTTCGGTCTCCAAATTGAGGAGATGAATCTGCTGCACCACGGAATGGTCCATAAAAGTTACTTTTGAATTTTGTGGAATAACTCATAATTGGTATCATTGTATGTCCATTGGCATCCAAGATCTTTCGATGAGATCCCACTCGTCCGTCCATCATATCACTTGGCGCAATTCCGTCGGCTCCTGCATCAGCATAAATCAGTGCAAGGTCGGATAAACGTCTTAAAGTTAAATCGAGATCAATGGTCCCAGATTTGTGGAAGTGACAACAATGTCCGGTAGTTGTCACCGAACAGATGCAAGTATCCAACCAGAGAAACATATTTGGGAATGTTTTTTTTATAAGATTGATATTCGAATGATAAAAGTTTTTTGGAAAACTAGTATCTGATTTATCCTTAGGCACCATAAATAATAAAAACTGTGATACACCGGATTTTAAATCAGATTCAATTTGCGTTAATATTGATTTATCTGTATCACGGAATACGCCAGGTAATCCTTTGATTGGTTCCTTTTCAGTAATTCCTTCTGCCAAGAAAAGTGGTTGGATCATTTTTTTTACGTTCAATGAACCTGTCTCACCTAAGTTTCTTAAATATTGGTTGGAACGTAATCGGAGTGTTTGTTTTTTCATGGTTTTATATACCTTTCTACCCAAGAATCAAAAGATAATGATACAAAAACTCGCGAGGAAGCTGCCTTTTCACCTATCGTCTGTTTAATTTTTTTAAATGTTGAACCAGGTCCAACAAAATGAATGACATTTAGTAGTTCAGGAAACCTTTTCGTGATAATATCAAATTCAGAGCCACTGCGCCAGTAGGCAGCCTTAACTTTTGATATATCAAAAGGTACGGGAATTTCCGGTGCTGAAACAAAGTAGGTAGGGACAACCGGATAAATGCTATTATGTTTGTCTGAATCAATATGGGTGAGTTTTACAAATTTTGGACTTCTTCCTAAAAGTAAATCTATACATGGTGGTTCACTTTCACCTAATCCATCACAGGTTCCGTTTACCCAAAATCCTCTGAGTGCTAAATCTTTCCATGTAGACAGGCCCGCTGACCAAAGTATTTGGTTTGTTGGATTGACAGACAAATCCAATGGGAATGCATAACCTCGAGAAACAAATACGTCTACATCTTTTGGGATAGAATATGTCAAACGTTCTCTTTGTCTTGCAGCCATTTTTGCATTGGGAGGCCAAACTTCATGACGGTGAAAACTTATATTTGGGCTATCTGATAACTCTTTTGTAAGTAAATTTTCTCCACCTTCAGTTTCTCCTCTAACGAATGTTATTTTTCCATAATCTCTAGTTAAAACTGAAACACCTATTTTTTGGTGGCAGCCACCACCGTATTGTGATAAAATTTTTCGTTCTTCGTTGGCAGTAAACTCTGCATCTTCATTGGAAATTTCTCTTAAAAGGGATTCTAGATGTTTATCTTCTTTTCTAATTTCGGCACATAAAGCTCCTTGTGCCGGTGCACTAGGGAAAATCGACGAAGGCATTACCATAAATAAAGAAAGATTAATAGTTTCTCTGATGAGTTGTTTGACTTCGCTAAGTTCATGGATTTGATTTTCTTCATCTTCGAAACTAAGAATTCTATCTAAGGCTGCTTTCGCAATGAGGATCCCTCCGTTTTCATGTTCCAAATACTTTCTAAGTCGTGTTTGGATATTGCCTCTGACAGATTCTATTTTGACATGGAACGAATTGATGGGAGATGGAAAGTATGATTTTACAAAATCATGGATATGATGTTCTCTTCGTGGAGAAGAAGTGAGGATTGTAATTTCCGTAGGTGCTGAGATCCATTTATTTCTTTTGAATAATAAAACGTCCCGAACGTCTTCTCTAGGTAAAATGGGGACAAGTAAAGTGTCATTACGTTCCCTCAAGTCCATATCTTTCCAAGAATGAATGACTATATCAATTTTATGATTTAATAAATCTTCTTGAAGGTCTTTTGTGAAAATACCTTGCCCTGCAAATTGCCATAAAGGCGTTTTTAGATCTTTATCACCCGCAGATTCCCGAAAGACAGTTTGAAATTCTTTTGTTTTGTTTTTTTGTTGGAGTGCTTTGATTACAGAAAGGATTTGAATTCGAGAGAGAAGAGAGGACCTTCCTCCAATTTTGACAATATCAGACAAGTAAATCTTCCCATCCATTCATAATATGTATTTGTTCTTCCTCCCGTTCTCGAGTCAGCTCAGTAAGGAAAAATTGTAAGTCCATTTTTACCGATTGAATTTGTTCATCAGTTTCATGCAGATCACTTAAAATTTGTGAAAGAGGTATGTATGTTTGGTAATTTTTATTGTTTGTTGCAGTTTGTCGAAAATCCAAAATGAAAGAAGAGCTCTCAATCATCGATTCCCAGTTAAATGGTAAAAAACTTGATGCGATAACAATAGCCTCTTCGCCAGGTATATAGTCTTCCCAATGATGAGTAGTGATTGAAAAATCTTTTTGTAATTCGGCTAATTTTGTATGGTTTCGACCAACGATTCGAACTTCCTTATCTTTTGTAATCAGATAAGGAAGAATGGAGGTGGCAAGTTTTCCGGTTCCAAGTAAAGTTACTGATTTGTGTTTTTGTAAATAAGATTCAGCGATACTACCATAAGTTTGTCTTCCGATACCGGTAAGGTATTTGGAGCGGATTTGTTTCGTATGTTCTAATATTTGGTCTCGCAATCGTAAGAGAGAAAGTGCAAATGTAGACTCGGTTACTTTTTCCTCTCGGAAACGATCGCGAAACTGTGCTTGGATTTCCGATTCTCCAAAGAGTTTGGATCGTAAACCAGAAACAACTTCGAGCAAAAATCGATAAGCTTCATATCCGTGAAAAACTTCATATCCTTTGTAAAATCGTTCCGTTTCCGTGATGGGAAAGATTCTACGGTCGCCGAATGCAATGCTTCTTTGGCATGTTTGCCAAATCTCTAAACCTGCATCGTCTAAAGGATTGCCTATGGGATCATTCGAATGTAATAGAATCAGATTTGACCACATAAATTTATTCTATCAAATACAAGGTTCCAACTGTCACAAGATTGTCAGTCTCTAAAAAAATAAAATATGATATTGAAACCTAGTCTCAATTAATAAGGAATGGTTTATAATGAACGAAGAAAATTGGAAAGAAAAACTCACTCCCTTACAATACCAAGTCACTCGAGAAAAAGGCACCGAACGACCGTTTACTGGAGAATACTACGAACATAAAGAGAAGGGCACATATCTTTGCGTTTGTTGTGGAGAAGCATTGTTTTCTTCAAATGCTAAGTATGATTCAGGTAGTGGTTGGCCAAGTTACTATGAACCAGTTCGTAAGGAAGTAGTGGCAACAGAATCAGACCAAAGCCATGGTATGGTTCGAACAGAAATCCATTGCCAAAACTGCGGAGCACATCTTGGTCATGTTTTCCCAGATGGTCCGAAACCAACGGGATTACGTTACTGTGTGAATTCTGCTTCTTTAAAATTTCAAAAGGAATGAATTAGTTCCGAACTAATTCTCTCTGTATTAGGAGTTCATGTTTATTGGAAAGTTGGTATCTTTTGCAAGTTAATTTATAAAGAAAGTCGATTGAAATGGAAACTGATTTTATTTGGTAAGTCAGTATCCTTTTGATACTAACTTTCGAAATCGTATCACTTTCAAAAGATAACAGCACTCCAAAGATCGGCACTCACTTTGGAAAACAATTCGAAATCGATACCCACTGAAAAAAGTAAGTCACTTACTCTTTTAGCCAAGAAACTTCGACACAGCCATCTGGTTTTCTATTGTCTGGGACTACGGGTCGTTCAAAAGCCACTGCCCCAAGGTTTACACCAATACGAAGAGCGATTCGTTTGGCCAAGTGTGAGTATTGGTTGGCTTCACATCGATTCCCTAATCTAGATTCTAACTTAGAAATCTGTAAGAGGAGGCTTGCATTTCCTTCTGACTCTTTCATTCCAATGGCGTGTTTTAATTGTATGGCCTTTTTTAGGTCTTCCCTAGCTGAGAGTAAGTCATTACTCTCCATTTTAACAATGGCACGTTCTTCCAGGCTTACGATGACCGATGGGATCCGAGAAAGCCTCGTACTCCGAAGGATATCTTCGGCAGAATCTTCTAAGATGGGATTTGCATGCAAACCAAAGGAAATGATGAATAGTATAGCAATTTGGTATTTGATCATACAATGGGTGCCTCACTGACTCCCTAAGACCGTTAGGTTGCATAATTTGTGCCAATTGGAATAAATACTCATAGACGATATCGAACCTGACTTTCCAATGAAACTGACTCTGGCCGAGCGATCGCCTTTTTCCTCCCCTCTGGGAGTGGAAGGGGAGGAAAGTCCGGACACTAGGGGACAATCGGACCGAGTAACACTTGGGCTTTTGGGTTCTAGAAATGGAATTCGGAAGACGGAAAGTGCAACAGAAAGGAAACCGCCTGCCTTTGGTAGGTAAGGGTGAAATGGTGGAGTAAGAGCCCACCGCTCTATCTGTAAGGATAGAGGCGGGTAAACCCTCCGATGTGCAATCTCAAGTAAACAACCGTTACGAGCATGTCCCGCCAGGTTGTGGGTAGAGAGCATCAGATAAATGGTCGCATAGAACAGAATCCGGCTTATGGGCCAGAGTCACCTTTTTTTAAAATCGATTGTATCACTTCTTCTTCGTTAGGTGGAAAAAATACACAAACTAAACTTCTAATTTTCAAAATGGTTTCCGCAATTGCCGTTTTAGTTTCCGTTAGATTCCAATTTTCAAATCCAATGAGAATTCCGCAGGTTTCTTCCATTCCAATAAATTCATTTGAAGAATAATGGCGCATACCATTCTCATTCAAAAATTGTTTTAGTCCCGTTCGTATTATATATTCCTCTGAAGTATAGATAACTACTATTTCATCGTTTTCGACTTCTAAAACTTTTTTTGCATATCCATAACACCACCGAATCTGGTCTGTTAGGTCTTCGTCATTTTTTATAAATTGAATATCTGAAAGATGGTTTTGGGAGGGTGATTCAGAAAAATCATTGAGTAATACATTCGCAAAATTGACAATTTCTGGCGAGTTTCTGATGTTTCGTTTGATGTCCCATACATGAACAGGTAAAGAATTCCAGTAATCTAACATTGGTGAAGCCATATATTTAAATTGGCGTGAGATAAATAAAATCCAGTTTTTATTTTCCCAAAAATATTTTGATAAAAATAATAATACTTCTGTTTCTGGCTTTTGATCTAAAATATCTTCGATTCCATCCGCGATCAAAAGATCAAAATTGTTATGATTGATTTCGCTGGTGTTTGTAATCAGTTCGATATTGTTTTTTTCTGGAATGTTCGTTAATTCATCTTTCCATATTTCGTAAAGTGCTTTGGCACCTTGCCATAATAAAACTTTTTTACCCATTCTAGCATTTTGTAATGCCAATTCACCAGCAAGAATTGATTTTCCGGAACCTGTACTACCAAAAACAATATTACGAGGGTAATTGTTGATACCTTCCACAAGTTGAAATTGTTCTTTCGTGAAAAATAATAAATTCTCTTCCTCTTTTTCTTTCTGTGATCGAAACGTTTGAAAGAAGTTTAGATTTTTTTTGATAATTTCGTGTGCTTTTACTAAGACAGATTCTGGCAATGGCTCTCGGTTATAACGAAAAAGAACTGATTCTAATATAGAATTTAAATCTACATCATCATCTACTTCTTTGCCACCAAATACATAGAGATGCCTGTCATTTGGTAAGTGGAATTCTTTTCTTTCGTTTTTCAAAAAAAATATAGCACTATCATAATAATCGACTGGAAACAAGTCTGTGAGTTGGTTGTGGTTTTTGAAAAATTCGCGGATCAAATCTCTTTGGGTTTGCACTTGTTCGATTGGGTTTGAATAAGACTTTCCTTCTACAGGTTTCCAATCTCTTTCCCTTACATTATAAAATTCCCATTCTCCTTTTTTCTGTCTCCACTTACCATTTTTAAGTTCGATCGTAATCACTCCATAGGGTGAGATCACGAGGAAGTCGATTTCTCGCATTGGTACATCAGGAGTGATAAGGGTGATGGAATAATAGATATTACATTTTATGCGAATTTCTTCGGAAAAACGGGTATAAAAATGGGATTCAAGCGAAATATCTTTCGCTTTTCCGTGAAACTGTTTTGGATAAATCATTTTTTAGTTCTGTAAACTGAGTGCCAGAGTTTCCAATGGTGATATGAAACTGATACCACTAACCTTATTTTTCTGCCTATTGTTTTGTGCCTGCGCCGGTGGGAATATTAAAATAAAGATCAAACCAGATCGTTCGGGGGAATTGGTTTTGTATCAGAAAAAGATCACAAAACAAACTTCAGGATTGCCATTTGGAACGGGGCTTGTTGCAACAGGAGAACTTGAAATCCGTTTCAAGGAAAGGGCGTATCGTTTTAAAGATTATACACATATTCTTCCTCCAGGATTTCGATTGATTGAGTTTACCGAAGAGCAAATTCATGAAATCCAACTTGTGATCGATACAAGTAAAACATCTCCACTTTTGTTAGCACTTGAAATTGATAAAGAAGAAATCAATTCTATTCTCAACGAAGCAAAACTACGAGATGACTTACTTCGTTTTAATACATTAGTTGAATTTATACAATTCGAAATTCAGTTTCCATTCCCAATTAAAAAAGTAAAGTTTGCCGATCCAAGAACTCCGGGTGAGTGGACAGCAAGGTTAGATAGCAATGAAAAGATGATTGTGAATATTCCCTTACATTCAGTTTGGGCAAACGAACACCAGTTAACAACGATTCAGATATATCCTGATTCGAACTAGGGTTTATGAAAGTATTTTGAATTTAAGTTTTGAATGATTTCCTTTAAGGCAAGTCTTCTTTCTTCCGGATCCGGAAGGATCTCTTTTAGTTTTCGTCTCATTTCAAAAACTGTTTCCATAAATTCATGATCTTCTTCGGGTAGAATCTCTTCGAAAAGTTTGCGGAGAGTCGAGGATACTCCAGCAAACTTTCCATCAGTTGAAATGGCAAATTGAATAGGGCCAACATTGACTGTTGAAGAGGAATAAAAGTCACAATTTTTTGGATCATCGACTGAGTTAACCCAAATTCCTTTTCCTTTTGCGATGGCTCTGAATTTTTGGTTTGTATTGGGGTCACTGGTACCTAAAAAAATAATATCTCGATTGTTTAAATCTTCTTCTTGGACTGCACGTTTTTCAACTTTGATACTAGGGTATTTTGTTAAAAAAGTTTTTACTTCGTCACTAAACTCAATGGCGATGACATGAATATAGGCTCCTGTAAACTCAAGGCCAGTTAACTTTTCAAGACAGGCATTCCCTCCGCCCACAATTAAAATATTTTTGTTTTCTAAATTTAAAAAGATTGGATATTTTTTTAATTTCATTCGAAAAACAAACTCTGTAGAGTGAGGGCATTCAATTTTTCTTTCCGATTGAGTAATGGTCTTACTGCTTCGCCTACGTATAATATTCCTGGTCCATTGGTTTGTTTTAATATCCCACCTAATGCAGTCTTTGCGAGAGTGGATGTAGAATAAATGGGATTTTCTCTCCCAACATTTTCAGCAAGGACGATGGGAGTGGATTCTTTGATTCCTTTTTGGATCAATCGTTCTGCCAGTTCCTTTGTCTTTTTACTTCCCATTAGAATGACAATGGTTCCGAGAAAATTCTCCATTCCGATCCAACTGCGTTCATCTTCCAAAATGGTGTGGCCGTCCAAAACGATGATTTGCCTTGAGATGCCACGAACGGTAAGCGACACACCTAATTCAGCGACTCCCGCTGTCACGGAACTCACTCCAGGGATCACTTCAAAGGGGATTCCAAATTCTTCCAAGCTGCTTATTTCTTCCGCCAGTCTACCGAAAATGGAGGCATCTCCCCCTTTCAATCGAACCACCCGTTTCCCTTCAGAGGCAAATTCAACTAGAAGGTTGTTGATTTCTGTTTGGGTGCGTGCATGTTCCTTTGCTCTTTTTCCCACATACAGAATCTGAGCATCTTCGGGAAATATGTCTAAAAAGCCGGGATCGAGGAGGGCATCATAGAGAATGACTTCGGCGGTTTCGATACGACTCCGTCCGCGGAGGGTCAAAAGGTCAATGGGGCCAGGGCCACCACTCACAAAACTGACAAATCCATGTTCTGTCTTATTGGAGGACATATCTGTTATACCTTGCGATATTGCTAGAAATAGTCAAGTGAATGGCTAATTATTTCTACAAAATCTCCATTTTTTTGATTTACTTGGGGTGTATATCTGGGGAAAGATTCAATTTATCAGACTTTTTGGATGTTTTACTGGAATCCAAATCAAATATAGGTTTTTATGCTATCCGATGAGAAACGCAATCGATTTTTACAGTTACTGAAGGAATCCACAAAAGATGAATGGGTGTGGATGTCAGGGTATTTGTCTGCTCTCACGCAGGCAAGCATTGGTGGAAGTGTGGATGTTTCTCTCACACCTCCAGTGAGTATTGATTCGGGAACAGACCCTTCACACGGAAATTTAAAAGCCCAGCCGATCCAATGTAGCGTTGTGTACGGAACAGAAACTGGTAACTCTAAGAAATTAGGAACAGAACTTGTCAAAAAATTAAAAGAGCTGGGTGTCTCTGCAAAGTTAAAAAGCACTGATACTTACAAAGCCAAAGACTTGAAGGAAGAGGAGTATTTGTTTGTAGTAGTCTCCACACATGGAGACGGAGAACCGCCACAGGCTGCGAAACCTTTTATCCAAATTTTAACTGATACCAAAGATTCTTTAGCAAAGGTTAAATTCGCTGTGCTAGGGTTAGGTGATACAAGTTACCCACTTTTTTGTCAAACAGGTGAAGACGTTGATTCTATGTTGGCAAAATTAGGTGCAGAACGTATCCAACCATTAGGCAAATGTGATGTAGATTTTGAGGCAGTTTCAAAACCTTGGATGAGTGAACTGATTTCGAAACTCAATGCTCATTCAAAAACAGCCACCACTCAAAGTGCAAAACCAGGACAAAACCAAACTACAAAACCTACATCCGGTGGTAAGGTTGTGTACGAAGGTACTGTGATTACTAATATTGTATTAAATGATATTGGTGCCAGTAAATCCACAAGACATATAGAAATCAAAACGTCAGTGCCAATTGATTATCTTCCCGGAGACAGTGCAGGATTTCTTGCATACAATCGGGATGAAGAAGTAAATCGAATATTATCTTTATTGAAAACAGACCGTGAAACGCGTGTTACCTATAAAGGGGAAACATGGATGGCTTATGATTTATTTCGTAAAAAAGTATCGGTTCGTTTTTTACCAGATCGGGTGATTCAAAAATATGCAGGACTCATTGGAAAAGAAATAAATCTAGGGAAATTGGATTTAGATGTTTTGTTAACATTAAATCCATCTGAAAAGTTAATAGAACTTCAATCCTTAGTTGATATTTTAGAACCAATAGTTCCCAGGTATTATTCCATCGCATCTAGTCCTTCATCACATGGGGAAGAGGAAGTCCACCTAACTGTAGCGGAAGTTGAAATTGAAACCTTTACCGGAATCAAAACAGGTTTTTGTTCTGGTTATTTAGCAGAATTAAAAGAAGGTGATATTGTTCCTTTTTTCATTCAAAGAAATCATTCTTTCCGTCTTCCAAGTCCAGATACAGACATCATCATGATTGGGCCAGGGACTGGGATTGCTCCTTTCCGAAGTTTTTTATTTGAAAGAGAACAAAATTCTGGGAACGGGAAAAATTGGTTATTTTTTGGAGAACGAAACTTTGTCTCTGATTTTTACTACCAAACAGAACTTTTGGAACTGATGGATACGGGCGTCTTACATAAGTTAAATACTGCTTTTTCTCGTGATACAAAACAGAAAGTATATGTACAAGATCGGATGGGCGAAAATGCTGCAGAACTTTTGAAGTGGATTGAGAATGGCGCTGTGATTTATCTTTGTGGTTCCAAAGATCCAATGAGTAAAGATGTCGACCGCAAACTCATTGAGATTTTATCCGAAAGAACATTTGAAACAGGAAAAGAAGCTTCCGATTATCTAAAAGAATTAGAAGAAGCCGGTCGCTACATTAAAGACGTTTACTGAGGAAATCATGGCAGAACAGAAAAAAGAAACTATAGCAGAAAAAGTAAAACGCCTAAGTCGTGGTTTAAGAGGATCGTTATCTTTAAGTTTGAAAGATGAACATACAGGGTCTTTACGTTCTGATGACCAACTACTGTTAAAATTTCATGGAATGTACCAACAAGATGATAGAGATCGTAGAGAAGAACGAGCGGCTAAAAAATTAGAACGTTTGTATTCATTTATGATTCGGCTACGGATTCCTGGTGGAATGATTGGGCCTGTGCATTGGGAAGCTTTACACAATGTGGCAGGGGAAAATTCAACAGGAACTATCAAAATCACGACTCGCCAAACAGTCCAACTCCATGGAATTTTAAAATCAAAAATCAAACCAACGATCAAAGCCTTTGATTCTGTTTTTTTAGATTCAATTGCTGCCTGCGGTGATGTAAATCGTAATGTAACGTGTACTTCCAATCCAGCAACAAGTCCATTACACAAAGAAGTGTTTGGTTACGCAGGTGAAATCAGCAGATCATTATTACCAAAAACAAGAGCCTATTACGAAATTTGGCTGGATGAAAATCTTTTAGCAGAAAAAGAAGAACCAGAAGATCCATTATATAAAGATGTGTATCTTCCGCGTAAGTTTAAAATTGCGATTGCGATCCCACCTTATAACGATGTAGATCTTTTTACGAACGATATTGGACTCATTGCGATCATTGAAAATGGGCAACTTCTCGGTTTTAATGTAGCAGTTGGTGGGGGTCTTGGAACCACTCATGGAAATCCAGACACTTACCCAAGAGTAGGAACTGTATTTGGTTTTATACCTAAAAAAGATATCTTAAAAGTGGTATATGAAATTGTGACCGTCCAGAGAGATTTTGGAAACCGTGAGGATAGAAAATTATCAAGGTTGAAATATACTTTGGATCGTCTAGGAGTTGAATTTTATAAACGTGAAGTGGAAAAACGAGTTGGGATCAGTTTTGAACCAGCGAAGGATTACCAGTTCACACAAAGATCCGATGATTTTGGTTGGAGACAAGACGTTGCAGGTAACTGGCATTATACTGTCTTTGTTGAAAATGGTCGTGTTTGCGATGAACACGGTTATAATTTAAAAACAGCTCTTTTGGAAGTATCCAAAACGAGAAGAGCTACATTTCGATTTACTTGTAACCAAAATCTTATTTTGTCGGATATTTTTCCTAAAGATAAGGACCTCATAGAATCCATTCTTGTTAAGTTTGGAATCCATCGTAAAACAAGTGAAATTTCACAAATCCGTAAAAATTCCATAGCTTGTGTGGCATTAAACACATGTTCGCTTGCTTTGGCGGAAGGCCAGAGATACCTACCAAGTTTAATTGATAAAATTGAACCCATCCTTGGAAAACATGGACTCGCAGACGAACCTGTGTCCATTCGGATGACAGGTTGTCCCAATGGATGTGCAAGGCCATACATTTCAGAGATTGGTCTTGTTGGAACTTCTTACGGGAAATATAATTTGCACTTAGGTGCGGATGCCGAAGGATACCGACTCAATCGTAAATATAAAGAAGATTTAGATGAGGCAGCCATCTTATCTGAATTGGATGGTCTCTTTGGAAGATTCGCTAAAGAAAGAAATTCCAAAGAGTCTTTTGGAGATTATATCAATCGAATTGGAATCTTAAATTAAGATTCCAATGGAGTCGTTTTGTTCCAATAAGTGGCAATGGCGGCACCAGCAATTAGGTGCCAAATTCCCCACCAAGCACAAATCATTGCCATTCCTCCGAGCCCATCAAAGAAATTAAAAACAATGGCAAGACCAAGACTTGAGTTTTGAATTCCTGTTTCAATCGCAACTGTCTTTCGGTCGTTCTGTGGCAAACGGAATAGTTTGGCAAAGTAATATCCAAGAGAAAGCCCTGCCAAATTCATAACAAACACAAGTCCGAAGAGAAGGTGGATGTATTCCTTAAAGAACTTCCAATTGGTGGCAAGAGCTCCTATAATAAAAAAACCAAGTAACAATACGGATATCCTTTGTACAGCTTGTTTCACCGTATGAGTGAGTTTCGGAAATAGTTTTTGAAAGAGAATTCCGATGACAAGTGGAATGAGTAACAGTAAGGTTACTGAAACCAAAATCTCATAGGGACTTACCGAAATTGATTTGAGATACTCGCGAGTCACAGGGAGTAAATTTCCCCAAAAGAAAAATCCAAGTGGCGTTAAGATAAATGCTAAGGCTGATGAAAAGGTAGTGAGGCTTACAGAAAGTGCTAAATTACCTTTTGCTAAATGCGTAAAAAAATTGGACATGTTCCCACCTGGACATGCGGCAACAAGTACCATACCAAGGGCAAGACCTGGATGGGGTTTTATCACCCAAATGATGAGAAGAGTCGCAAGTGGCAAAAGAACGTATTGGCTAAAAAGACCAACAAACGCAGGTTTGGGATTACGTAACAAATGTTTGAAGT
Source organism: Leptospira harrisiae (assembly GCF_002811945.1). Classification (NCBI taxonomy): domain Bacteria; kingdom Pseudomonadati; phylum Spirochaetota; class Leptospiria; order Leptospirales; family Leptospiraceae; genus Leptospira; species Leptospira harrisiae. The sequence goes on from NZ_NPDX01000001.1 coordinate 1,032,442, forward strand.
CTTGGAGTTTCAATTCCAAAGCTATTCCAAACATAATGAAACCAATGAGTGCATTGATCAAATATACTGAGTCTTTGTTGAAATTAAGACGTACTGAATTGATATCCATTTAATCTGACCATCCTACAAGAATTCGTCTTGGTCCAGTAAAAGGAAGCCTACCATGAGAAACAGAAAGATTATCGATGATAAGGACATCTCCTGTTTGCCAAGGAATGGCTACTAGATTTTTCCAAAATACATCTGATATAGATTTCATTTCATTTGCCGAGATTTCTTCACCATTTCCATAAGTTACATGCACATCATGTGACTCTTGACCTGAAATTCTTTTGATGGTTGTCAGGAGGGTGAGTAGTATTGCCACACCAAAAGAACGCAGTGTTTTTTGTTTTTTAAAAATTTTCCATACTTCACTGACGGCAGCTTGGTAATGAAAAGTTTGTGAATGGTTATGCCAAGCGATTGTATTTGCTTCTGGATGAACTCGAAATCCTGATTGTTCATTGGTTATGCTTAAGGAATCCTCTCCAAACCAATCCAATTGAAATCTATTTTGATTAGAAATTTTTTTTACTTCTTCTAAGTTTGTAGTACCAAACATTTCATCCCAACGTTTCGTTTTCCATAGGGAGAACCTGGCTTTTTTGGATGGGCCATCGTAACGCCTTCTATAACGAATTCCGTGGTTCTCTATTTTTTCTATTATTTTTGGATCTATATTTTTATAAATTTCTCGAAGATCCGTGAGAGGAGTTTCTCCACCAGTTTCTGAAGCTTTTTCTGCATAAAAAAATAAAAGTTTAGGAGGATTGTCTAGAAAACTCATCTCAGCATGTTGCATGATTGGGTAGTGCGGGGGAAGTTCACTTGCAGTAAACACATGTTTGACGACTTGGTCCCGCGGAGAAGTTCCTAAATAAAATTCCCCCAATTTTTTTTCTTCGGTCGCAAACAGAATGGATTGGAAGTCGGTTGCTTCATGCACAGGAAAACCACGAAAGAGAATTGCACCGTAGGTTTTGAGATCCTCTCGCCATTCCTTTTGGTTTTTTTGAACCCACTGCGTTAGGTCTCGTAATTCCTTATCTTCAGAAGGTTCGTAAACAATGGGAAGTTTCGTCTCCCCGATGAATGATTTGCGGATCCATTGTGTTTTAACAGCAGTTGATTGGCTCATAATACTGTCAGCTTAACGAACCCGACAGTATTAAATCAAGAAAAAATCTGTTATATTGGACTATATTTCTACAATAGCATTCCAGCTGCCACAGTTTGGTTGGTACCTTCATCCACTAAAATGAAACTACCTGTCCCTCGGATTTTGGAATAAGGATCGTAGGCCACGGGTTTTGCCGTTCGGATGGTCACTTTTCCAATTTCATTGAGTCCGAGACTTGTCTGTTCCTTTTTTTCATGGGTGCTTGTTTCCACTCGGTATTCCAAAGAACGAATGGATGCTTTCACTGCATTCGTGGTTTGGCGCAGCAAGTACTTCGAACCTGGTGTCATGGCTTTTTGGTCCATCCAACAGATATGGGCTTCCAAATCTTGTGAGGTGGTTGGTTCTTGCCCTGTGACAACAAGCATATCTCCTCGACTCACATCAATTTCATCTTCCAATCGAATGGCCACAGACATTGGGGCATACGCCGTGTTAATAGAACCGGCATAGGTATCAATGGCTTTGATTTTGGACTTAAGTCCACTTGGTAAAACCGTAATGGAATCACCAACTGAAAAGTGGCCGCTACGGATTTGTCCCGCATAACCTCTGTAATCATGGTATTCTGTTGTTTGAGGACGAATTATATTTTGGACAGGAAATCTAGGTGCTGGGGATTCTTCTTCTGTATGGATTTCGATTCCTTCTAAAAATCCGAGAAGGGATTTTCCTTTCCACCATGGCATGGACGTTGATAAATCCACCACATTGTCCCCGTTCAGTGCTGAGATAGGAAGGAAGTGGATGGATTTTAGGTCTAGGTCTTTGGCAAATTCCAAATATTGTTTTTGGATATTTAAAAATACTTCTTCCGAAAAATCCACTAAATCCATTTTGTTTACACATACGACTACATAGGGAATACGAAGTAGAGAGACAATGTAGGAATGGCGATAGGTTTGTTCGATCACACCTTTTCTCGCATCAATTAAAATGATCGCAAGATCCGAGTTAGAGGCTCCTGTTACCATATTTCTTGTGTATTGGACATGGCCCGGTGCATCGGCAATGATAAACTTTCTTTTTGGAGTTGAAAAATACTTATAAGCAACGTCGATAGTAATTCCTTGTTCTCTTTCCGCTTTTAATCCATCTGTAAGCAGGGCTAGGTTGATTTGACCATTTACCTGTCCTGCTTTTTCAATGGCTTCTAATTGGTCTTGAAAAATTGATTTACTATCGTATAACAATCGTCCGATGAGAGTTGATTTCCCATCATCCACACTACCTGCTGTAATAAAACGTAAAATATCCATTAAAAGTATCCGCCTTTTTTTCTATCTTCCATCGCGGCTTCAGAACGTTTGTCATCCAAACGAGATCCTCTTTCCGTGGTTCTAGAAATCTGAATTTCACGAATGATATCATCGATGGAATTGGCCTCTGATTCTACAGCCGCAGTACAAGTCATATCACCCACAGTTCGGAAACGAACGGTTCTAGTTTCTACTTTGTCGGTATTGTCTAAAGAGATGAACTTTGATACCGGAAACACTAAGTCTTCTCGCCATACAATTTCTCTTTGGTGTGAAAAATATAGGGAAGGGAGTTCGATTTTTTCTTTGCGAATGTATTCCCAAACATCAAGTTCTGTCCAGTTACTGATTGGGAATACTCGAACGTTTTCACCTACATGGATTTTTCCATTATAAATATTCCATAGTTCTGGGCGTTGGAGTTTGGGATCCCAAGATCCAAATTCATCCCTTACTGAAAAAATTCTTTCTTTGGCACGAGCTTTTTCTTCATCTCGACGAGCCCCACCAATACAAGCATCAAACTTAAATTCAGCAATGGTATCAAGAAGTGTCACAGCTTGGATGGCATTACGACTAGGAAACTTTCCTTTTTCTTCGACCGCTTTTCCTTGGTCGATAGAGTCTTGTACATAACGAACAATTAGTTTTTCGCCAGTTCGTTCGGCAAGGTCGTCTCTAAATTTAAGCGCCTCATCAAAGTTATGCCCTGTATCAATATGAACTAAAGGAAAAGGAAATTTACCTGGTCGAAAAGCTTTGAGTGCAAGATGTACGAGACAAATGGAGTCCTTGCCTCCAGAAAATAAAAGTGCAGGTCTTTCAAATTGGGCTGCTACTTCTCTTAGAATATAAATGGCTTCCGACTCTAGTTGGTCTAGGTGTGAAAGTCGATGTAAATCGGTCATATTGGTATTATCCTTTTTTCGGTGTGAGTTTGCCGTCTACCCAGTGTAAGCCGCACTCTTTTTTAGATTCTTGTTCCCACCACCATCTTCCGGCACGAAAGTCTTCCCCAGGTTCAATGGCACGTGTGCAGGGAGCACAACCGATGCTTGGAAAACCTTTATCGTGTAATAGGTTGTATGGTATGTTATGTTCTCTGATATACTTCCAAGTATCTTCAAAGGACCATAAAAGTAGTGGTTGGTATTTGATTAAATTTCTTTGAGGATCAGATTCGAAAATAGACATTTCTGTTCGAAATCCGGATTGGTCTTTTCGGAGTCCTGTCACCCAAACTTCTGTGTTTTTTAAAATCGCATCGAGGGGAACAAGTTTACGAATCCGACAACATTCTTTTCGTAAATCTTGGGAATCATAGAAGGCATTCGGACCATTCTCTTCCACAAAGTTTTGAATTTCTTTTTCGTTTGGATAAAAGGCTTCAATTTTTGCCCCATAACGAATGTTTGTTTTTTGCCAAACATCATAGGTTTCTTGGAAGAGGCGGCCTGTATCGAGGGTCGCAATCCGAATGTCGATTTGGTTTGCGAGAATCGCATGAGTGATGGCCTGGTCTTCCAATCCAAAACTCGTCGTGAAAACAACTTTTCCGGAGAAGTCCAGACTGAGTTGTCGTAATCCCTGTTCCAGGGAGAGGGAGGTATAGGTTTCTGTCAAAACTTCCAAATTTCCCATTTTTTTCCAATCCTACCGTCCAATGTTTTGTATATTGGACGATTTGTAAACTATATTAGCGGAAAATACTAGATAGAGAAGTCTTCTACGTATACTTTTGCTTTTTTAATCCTTAGGTAGACCGTCTCGCCAGGCAAAAGGTTCAAAAGACGGTAGGTTTCCTGTTCGAGAACTGATTCGATGAGTGTCCCCGTGTCCACACGTTTCAGTTCCACTCGCACATTCCTTCCCGTGGAATGGATGTATTGGATTTCGGCGGCGATCCCTTGGTCAGACTCTCTGACAATTTCCACATCATAAGGGCGAACATAGGCCACGGCCACCGATTCTTTTACATCTTGGTGTTCCGTGCTATCTAAGGCCAAATTTCCAATTTTTGTTTTTCCTTCTTCGATCCTTCCGTGAAATAGATTCACATCGCCGAGAAAATGAAAAACAAAAGGAGACTTGGGTTTGTTGTACACTTCGTCAGGACTTCCCACTTGTTCTAGTTGGCCATGGTTGAGGATGACAACACGGTCACTGACTTCGAGAGCCTCTTCTTGGTCATGAGTTACAAAAACACTTGTTATGTGGATTTCGTCATGGAGTCTTCGTAACCAGTTTCTTAATTCCTTTCTCACTTTGGCATCGAGTGCACCGAAAGGTTCATCGAGTAATAAAAATTTTGGTTCAATCGCAAGGGCACGGGCAAGGGCCACTCGTTGGCGTTGGCCCCCAGACAATTCGTGAGGGTAACGGTTATGGAATTTTTCTAATTGGATGAGGGTGAGCAGTTTCGAAACTTTTTCCCCAATTTCTTTTTTCGAAGGTCGCAGGTTTTTTGGTCTGACTTCCAAACCAAAGGCTATATTTTCAGCAATGGTCATGTGGCGAAAGAGGGCATAATGTTGGAAAACAAATCCCACTTCTCCATTTTGGATTTTGGAAGTGGAGAGGTTTTCTCCTACAAATTCCACCTTTCCCGAAGATGGTTCTTCGAGACCTGCGATGATTCGAAGTAAGGTGGTTTTTCCTGATCCAGAGGGACCAAGTAAGGCTACGAGTTCTCCATCAGGGATCGTAAGATTGACATCTTTTAGAGCGGTGAACGACCCAAAGGTTTTATTTACATTATTTATTTCAATCGGCATTTTTCTTGCTCGCAGTTCGTTTTTCCAAAATCAATTTAAAGATGAGAGTGAGTAGAGAGAGGAACACTAGTAAGGTGGCGCAGGAAAAGGCACCTACGGAATCAAATTCATTGTATAACATTTCTATATGAAGTGGAAGGGTGGTTGTTTTTCCGCGTATATGCCCACTAAGAACAGATACGGCACCAAACTCGCCCATGGCCCTCGCATTACAAAGAATGATTCCGTATAACAACCCCCATTTGATATTAGGGAGAATGACTCGGCGCAGAAGCTGAAAAAAATTAGCACCAAGTAACATACCAGCTTCCTCTTCTTCTCTTCCTTGGCTTTGCATTAAAGGAACAAGTTCCCGGGCGACAAAAGGGAAAGTAATGAATACAGTTGCAAGGATGAGGCCCGGTGTATTAAAAACTATTTTGATCCCATGTGTGGAAAGAAAATCACCAAAGTAACCTTGCCTTCCGAATAACAATAAAAAGATAAGACCGGAAACAACAGGAGAGACAGCAAACGGAGAATCAATGATGGTGACTAAAATATTTTTGCCAGGGAATTGAAACCTTGTGATGGTAAAAGCTGCGGTCACTCCAAAGATTGTATTGAGTATGACAGAGACAACTGATACTTTAATAGTGAGTCCAATGGCATACAGTGCATATTCGCCGGTAATGGATTCGATATACTTTGTATATCCTTCGGAAAATGCTTCGGAAAATACAGTGTAAATAGGTAATAACAAAATGATCCCAGCAAACAAATATGCCAAAAACACAAGGAAAATGGGCAGAATTTTAATTTTCATGATAACTTTTTGGATGCCCGTTCTTGAAGTAAATTGATTAGGAACATAAAAACAAAAGAAGTGAGTAACATCACAAGTGCAATGGAAGTTGCTTTTTCGTATTCGTACTGTTCTAGTTTGGTGACAATGAGAAGGGGAAGGATCTCTGTTTTTCCGGGGATGTTACCGGAAATAAAAACAACAGATCCATATTCACCAATACTTCTTGCAAAAGCCATTCCTGTTCCGGCAAGTAGGGAAGGCCAAAGTTCGGGAAGTAAAACTTTATAAAAAGTTTGGAAGGGTGTCGCACCAAGACAACGGGCACTTTCTTCCAGTTCCTTTGGTAATTCTTCAATCACAGGTTGTACAGTTCGTACGACAAAAGGAAATCCAATAAAAACAAGTGCGATCACAATTCCAATCGGAGTGTAGGCAATTTTGATTCCCCAGTGTTCAAAGTAGGATCCAATGATTCCATTTTGAGAATAAATTGTGGTGAGAGCTATTCCTGCCACTGCAGTGGGTAGGGTGAATGGTAAGTCGATTAAGGTATCGAGTAATTTTTTAAAAGGAAAGTTGTAACGAACAAGAACCCAAGCGAATAAAAATCCAACGAAGAGATTGATGAAGGCAGAAATAAAACCCACACTGAAACTTAAAAATAGTGCGGAACGAATTCTTTCATCGGCAAACACTTCTAAGATCCCTGAAACTCCAATCCCAAGGGAATGGAAAAAAAGTCCTAGAAGTGGAATGACAACAACCGCGGACGAATAAAAGACAGTCAGTCCTAAACTGATTCCAAAATGTAGTTTTTTATACGGCCGGGTTTCTATAAGCATATTTTAAGGGGTTTTGTAGATGGCATCAAAGACACCTGCATCTGCAAAATGTTTTTTCTGAGCAGATTCCCAAGTTTCGCCTAAATCGGATAGGGAAAATAATTTAATGTTGGGAAATTCTTTTGCAGAAGATTTTGCCACTGCCTTATCAGTCGGTCTAAAAAAATGTTTTGCGATGATGGATTGTCCTTCTTTTGTATAAAGGAACTCTAGGTAGGAAGTTGCCTTTTCCAAATTGCCTTTTTCTGTAGCAGTTTTTGTAACAACAGCAACAGGAGTTTCTGCTTTGATGGATTCAGATGGATACACAACTTCTAATGTGTTTTTTCCTGATCTTTTTTCTTCATCTAAAGATAGTTTGGCTTCGTTTTCCCAAGTGATGAGTACATCACCTATTCCTCTTTGGACAAAAGTAGTTGTGGACCCGCGAGCGCCTGTATCAAGAACGGATGTATTTTTGAAAAGTGCTTTGACAAACTCTGTAGCTTTTTCATCAGATTTATATTTACGTTTTGCAAATCCATAAGCTGACAAATAATTCCAACGAGCTCCCCCACTGGTTTTTGGATTAGGAGTGATGATAGAAACTCCTGGTTTTACAATGTCATCCCAATCTTTGATTTTTTTCGGATTGGATTTACGCACTAAAAATACAATCGTTGAATAGTAAGGAACACTATTGTTTGGGAGTTTTTTTTGCCAATTTGCATCGATTAACCCTGATTTGGTGGAGATGCTATCAATGTCGTAAGATAGAGCAAGGCTTACTACGTCAGCATCTAGTCCATCTATTACGGCTCGCGCTTGTTTCCCGGATCCGCCGTGGGATTGTTGGATGGCAAACTCAGTTCCTTTTTTGGATTTCCATTCTTTTAAGAAAGCTTTGTTAATTTCCTCATACAATTCTCTTGTAGGGTCAAAGGACACATGGAGGAAAGTGCCTTCACTTGCGAGTGAGGCGAAGCTCATCACACTCAATAAAATGCACAATATGGCAGAAATTGTTGATTTTAGGTTCGAAATACGGGTATACTTTTTCATTTTTGCGCCCTTTTGTTTAATAAATCAAACTCATCCTCCAATTTAGCGGATATTCGTCAAACGAAATTTATTTCGTAAAACCTGTTCTTCTTCCTTTCCCGACATAAACCAGAAAAGGAAGAAGATAATTCTCTCAAGGAAATCTGGGGAAGTTCGATCCTTAAGGGAGAAGGCACCCCATGAACGTAAAAGCCCCGAACCAAAACGTAATCCAATTCCCCCAAGTAGACGGGAAGTCTTCCAAACCGAATGGAACAGAAAATCATTCGATGATGGCAGTTCGGGAAAGTTTTGGGGAAATTTTGGAACGAGAGTTTCAAGTGCATTCTGAAACGAAACACTCTGGCTCTGAATACAAGACTATAGGAAGAGAAAAAGAAGAAAGTAATTTGCCTTCAGATGTTTCTAAGCAAGAAGAAATCTCCAAACAAGGATTAAATAACCCTTCCTCTACTACTTCTGAGACTAACGCTCTAAAAGACTCGGCTCCTTCCGATGAAACTGATGATTCCGAAGAAGAAGAGGATTTGGATCGAGATGCTCTAGAGTATAGCCTTGATCTTGTGGCAACTCATGGGGATTGGGATAGGGCGCTGATTTCTGCAAACCAACTGAATGATATGAGTGTTAAGGAAAAAACAGTTTTACTTTCCTTACAAAAGTCTGCGGAAAAAACCACTGCTTACTCTCCTAAAGAAGGGACTGCCTTTGTGGATGAAGCAAAAAAGTTGGCGATGAATTATTTCCAAACAGAAAAAGGTTCCAAACCAAATGAATCTACTTCTTCCCAATCAAAAATCAATTTAGAAAAAGATTCTAATTTAGTTCTTTTTCCAAAGGCAGAAAAAAAGGCCTCAGAAACTAAAAAAGGAAATGAAAAACTCGAATCAATAGTTGCCAAAAAAGAATCCGCACATTCTGGTTCTGTGGTTTCTGATTTGGTATTTGCCAAAGGAAAAGAAATAAAAGTGGAAGGGACAGAACTCCCCACCGAACATTCTGTTCGAAAAACTGATGGAAAAATAAAATCAAACAAACAAACTAAAAATGGATCGGAATCGGGAGAGGTTTCGTCCGAACAAGAAAAATCCAACCAAAGTTTAAACTCAGATAAAATGATTCGTTCCCTTGGAATCAAAGATAAAGAATTTCAAAAACAAGATTTGAAATCACAAATTCCATCTGAAAAACAAAAACAGACAGAGGCTTCGGTCATTCTTAACATTCAAAATTCTTCTTCTGCAAAATCGGGAGAAGAGGGCAGCCGATCGTTTGAAGATAAAGGCCAGAAACAAAGTTTTCAATTTACTTCTTTAGAATCTAAATCTACGCAAAAAACTGAAGACATTCGTTCTGCAGAAAAAACCGCAAAACCAAAAGAAACAGGTCTCAAACAAAATATTGACGAACTCATCAAACAAGCGCGGTTTGATATTGTCCAAAATGGAAAGTCCAGTGCTGAGATCGTAATGAATCCTAAAGAATACGGTAGGCTTACTTTAAAAGTCACTGTGGATGGGGATAAAGTAGAAGGACGAATCCTTGTAGAATCGGAAGAACTTCAAAAATCCCTTCAAAACGAAATCCAATCCATCAAAGAAAACTTAAAAGACGCAGGTCTCGACTTACAAGCGCTCATCATTGATTTATGGGATGATGGAAGTGGTCTAACCGACCGCAAAGAACAAAATGAACTCTACCAAACCATGGTGGATGCGGCCCGGTTTCGTAATACAGATAACAATTTAGGTTTAGAAGAATCATCAGACTTACTTGGTTCTCCCATTTTCGAAGAACCCAAAACATTGGAATTTTTCGCCTAAATCACTAACAAATATAGAAAAATAGAGGATCCCATGCCAGACGGAATGCAAGATATATCGACTCAAAATTCAGCTAGAACCAAATACTTTGAAGGGGATAGAACCTTTAATATTCGTAAACATTTGGATCAGTTAGAAAAAGAAGAAACAAGTGGTTTGAAGGGAATCGAAATTCGTGAGAAACAAAAAGAACTAGGAAAGGATGATTTTTTAAAACTCCTTCTCACACAACTTTCTCACCAAGATCCAACAAACCCAGTGCAAGATAAAGACTTCATCGCACAAATGGCTCAGTTCTCATCACTCGAACAAATGAAAAATATTTCTTCTGGTATTGCTAGAATGGAATCTAAACAAAGTTATTCGGTAGTGGGAAAAATTGTTTCCGGGCCAGATTTAGTTACTGGTGAAGATGTGACAGGACTTGCGGGTGCCATTCTTTTTGATAACGAAGGAAAAACCTACGTTCGTGTGAATGGAAGGATGCTTGATGTTGCAAAAATCAATTTGATTTCTGATCCATCACTACTCAAAGCTGAACCAGAATTCCAACGTCCGCAAAACGCAACTAACGTACCAAATAATACGTTAAAAAAACAAGAAGCTTATCAGGATTAATCAAAAAAGGTCGATAGAAAAAGAGAGGATATAACGTTATGATGAGATCACTTTACTCCGGAGTTTCCGGATTGAAAAACCACCAAGTAAGAATGGATGTTATTGGTAACAACATTTCCAACGTGAACACACACGGTTTTAAAACGGAACGAGTTACCTTCCAAGATATGATCTCGCAAGAGTTACAAGGTGCCTCAGAACCGAACGAAAGGATTGGGGGAACAAACCCGAAACAAGTAGGACTTGGTTCTCTCATTGCTGCAATCGATAAAATTATGACACAAGGTGCATTGCAAACTACAGGAAAAAATACTGATGTTGCAGTTTCTGGTGAAGGTTTCTTCGTTGTAAAAGATGGCGACAAACAATTTTATACTCGTGCTGGTGCTTTCAACGTAGATAAAAACGGATTTTATGTAAACCCTGCCAACGGTTTAAAAGTACAAGGTTGGAATTCTCGTTTGGATGATGGTGGAAACAAATACATCAACTCCGCTGGATCTTTGGAAGACATCATGATTCCTCTTTATTCTAAAGAACCTGCTCGTGCGACTCAAAACGTAGACTTTCAATCCAACCTCAATGCAAGTGTTGCCGCAGTTCCATCAGATGCAACAGAAGAAGACATCCAACGTTATATCAATGATCCAGATCCTCGCCAAAGAAGAGGCCATGTAACATCTATTAATGTATATGATGAACTTGGAAACACGCGCCAAATGGGTGTTGAGTTTTACAAAATGAGAGAAAACGTATGGAAGATGCGTTTCAAATTGGAAGATTCAAGCCAAGTATCTGTAGACGTCAGTGGAACTGGTGGGGAAAACACAAAAGTTTCTGGAAACCAAGAGCTTGAAGTTTCTTTCACACCAGATGGAAAAATCATTTCTGTTTCCGATGGAGTGGATTCCCAAACGACCGGAAAACTCAAAGCGGATATTTCTTTCCGCATTCCTGGAAACCCAACGGCTCAAAAATTCAGTTTGAATTTAGGGGAAGCGGGTCTTGTGGGTGGGATCACTCAGTTCTCTTCTGATTTTACAACTAAAGCTGTGAAACAAGACGGATACCCAATGGGATATATGGAATCTTTTTCCATCGACAACACAGGAACAGTCACGGGAGTTTTTTCGAATGGAGTGCGCCAACCACTCGCAAGGATTGCTCTTGCTAACTTTACAAACCCAGCCGGTCTCAACAAAGAAGGGGACACAATGTATAGTTACTCTCTGAACTCAGGGGATGCAAACATTGGGGAAGCTGGAAGCCAAGGCCGTGGAAAAATCAACGCGGGCCTACTTGAGATGTCAAACGTGGATCTTTCTGACCAGTTCACAGATATGATTGTGACCCAAAGGGGATTCCAAGCCAACTCACGAACCATTGTGACTTCTGACCAAATGATCCAGGAAGTTCTAGGTCTCAAACGATAAGATTCGATTCCTAACGGGGGAAACCCCGTTTTTTCCTTGAGTTCTGCAAAATTCTAAGAAAAATAGGTCAAACCAAACTTTTTAGAATTTGCAAAACTTGTCCCGCTTTCAAAAAAATACACTACTCACCTTTTCCCTTTTGGCGTTTGTCGCCTATGCTCCGTTATACTATTCGATTCGTAATGCGATCAAAAAAGAAACCTTACCGGTGACTTATGAGTCCGCGGAAACCGTTTCCTTTTTTAGTTTAGGCGAATTTGAAATAACAGGAAAAGAATCTGATCCTAAAACCATTCATCTCCTATCCGAATTGGTTGACTTTGAATTTCGGAAAGTTACAGGGGGAGTGTATCTCGGAAAAGAAAATTCTCTCACACTTGCAAAGAAACTAAGAACCAATTTTGTTTTGTTTGGGGTTTTTGAATGGAAAGAAACGGGAATTGAATTCAATCCCCGCATAAGTTCTGTGGAACAAAAGTCAACTTATTCAGGAAAATCTATTTTTCTCCCTTATGAGGAACGTGGGAAACTTGTTTCCGTTATTTATAAATCACTCTCTCATCTTTTTGAGGAAACTATTCGTTTGCATCGATTGATGAAACGAAGTCCAGAATGGAAAATTCCTTCTGAAGATGAATTCCTCTCGGAATCCGAGTTTGTTCAACTATCTGACTACGATCCAAAGTTGTCCTTTGAAGAAAAAAACTCCCTTTTCAAATCCTTGGAATTCCCTTCGGAGTATTTGCAGTTCATCAAGATTTGCCTTAGCTTAGAAAAAAAATCCGAAGACTCGTTTAAAGAAATTTGGCGTAATGTAGGAGGAAATTCCAATCTTTCCGCCTATACGAGGTTTTATGTTGCTAAAAACATTGCAGAGTTCTATTTCACAAAAAAAGAATTTGGTAAAACCATTGAATATGCAAGCGCCGCAAAAAAAGAAAGAGAACTTCTTAAATCTGTATTTCACAGTGACTATGCAGATACTATTTCTTTACTCGGAAAGGCTTTGGTTCTAGAAGGAAAAAAAGAAGAGGCAGTTTATTACCTAACTTCTGCAAGAAAACTTTATGATACATTGGGTTTGTTACAAGATCCCACTTCAGTAGAAAATTCTTATTTCTACGGACTACTACTTTACGATTTATCACAACCCGAACTTGCTTCCTATGAATTGTCCTTTATTCGGGGGTTGGTTCCTACGGGACTAAATTCACTATATTTAGATTTTAATTTAGCAAAGGTATATTATGATTTAGGTAGGTTTGATGCCGCCTTGTCATTGTTACAAGAACAAAGAAAAGCGATTATGGATGAAAGTTATGCCAATCACGACATTGCTTTGTATTCTTATAATTTATACGCAGCCACTCTTTACAAATCAGGGAAATGGAGTGTTGCAAAATCGGTTTGGGAGTCCCTTGTTTCTGCAAAGTCCATTTATGGAATCGAAGAAAAACCATACCACAGGTATGCTTTATTTAATTTAGCAGTTCTTTCTAAACTTCGAAATAATCCAGAACAAACAGAAACTTATTATAAACAGTATGTAAGGTTATCGCCATTTGGACAAATTGTTGACTTACCTACAAATGAACGTTTTGAAATTGGAAAACCGATTTATCCTTATACTTGGGAAACTTTGAGTCCAAACTCCTTTACCGAATTAGAAGAAAAAACTATCAGATCTTACACGGGACGTTATTTATTTAATGGCCAAGATGAAGAAATTCGTGCAAGGACCTATGAAAATAGATTAGAAGATACTAATTTATTTTTAGATGATTTGTTAAATGCAAAAGCCTTTCTTTCCAAACCTATGTCCGCCCTCAGGAAAACATTGTTTGGTGATTTAAAACGATTTGAAAAAGGAAATCAAATTGTATTTTTTGATATCGGACCTGCTTTAAATCATCCTGAATATCCTGGAGTTACCTCTCTTGCTGTCGCCAAACATTTTTCGGGAATGGAAGTCGTATTATGGGAGTTACCTGGGGAAGTAGATTTATTTTTGAAAAAGGTAAAACCGGAATTAAAAGATAGACTTTATGCTTTTCCAAACATTCGGATTCTATCTGGGGATGGAGTGGGTGAATTCCAAACTGTTTATTCGGACCCTAACAATTGGATCCTTAGGAATCGGCCCATCCCGAATTTAAAGGGTAAAACCATCATCATTCGTGCAGCAAACTCCATTGATATTTATGAGCCATTTACAAAAATTCTTCCCCATTTCCAAAACATAGGAAAGGAACTAAAATCAAATCCTATCCTTTATTTTTTTAATCGCAGTATCTTGTTAAAACCCGCTGGAAGTGAAAAATTCATTTTGATTGGTAATCAATCCATTCGTGGTTTTCATCATAACTTTCAAAGTTTAGACCGTAATGGAGAGCCTCCTTATTCCATCCTTCCGTTTACTGTTTGTGAGGAAGTAAACTTATGAATTTATTCGAAACAGAATTCTTATTTTGTATTCTTTCAAGTTTCTTTTTGTTCCATTCACTTTTTCGAATCTCAGATGAGGGAAAACGAAGTGAATTAATTTTCCAATGGACCTTGATCACTGTTGTTGGCTTTTTCATTACTGAAATTTTAAAAAAATGGGGAATCCACTCGTTACTTTGGAATTCTGATTCGTTATTTTTGTATATCGCAAAAAGTAATTTATTATTGTTTCTAACTTATTTTTCATTCGAAGAGAGTTGGTTTTCTTTCCAACCGGTAAGAAGGTTCTTTTTTTTCGGCCTTTTGTTTGTGTTTTGGATTGGAGTAATGTTTGGAATTCATTTTTTTCAAACTACTATCCTTGTACAAGACAATACACTTATATTGCCGTTTGCAATTTCGCTTGGGGCATTTGTTTGGATTCGTGAAATGTTTTGGTCTCTTGAAGGAGTCAGAGAATCTACGTTAGGTGATGATAGTGCTCGGTTTGTTTATTTGTCTGTATTGCCTGCTACATTTTTAGTTTTTTCGCCCTGGAAAACTGAGGTTAATTTTTACAATCAAGTCTCCGCCATTGTAATCTATGGAATTTCATCCTTTGTTGGATTTCTATTCGTTTCGAAACTCAAAAAAGAAATAGTTCCTGCCTCCGCTGAGATTGGGATTTGGATTGGGACTTTGGCATTTTCCTCTTGTTTGGGAACTGAGATTTTGGTGGTTTTGCCTTTAGCTTTTCTATCGGGAATTTTTGGCCGTTTGATATATTCCCATTTATCATCGCTTCGTTGGTCAGAGTCGGGAATCCGAGGGGTATTATCTTTTCTTTACCCGGCTACACTCGGAATTTTCCTTCCCTTTTTACTGGTCGAAGCGAATCTTTGGGTGCATTCACCCTATGTATTGTTAGGGGTTCAGGTGCTTTATTTTTTAAGTTTTTATCTAGTCGCCTGTCTCTTTTTCGGGATCATCCTGCTCTTCAAACAAAAGTAAGATTATTTTTCTAAAAAACAATCGACAGTCGATTTTTTCATGTCGATAGTATGCCTGTGACCAAATCTTCGGATTCGAAATTCATTATCACGGACGATCCTTTTTTTGAAGGCAAAATTGCCGATTACTCCAAAAAAATCAAAGCTAAAGTTTTGACCTTAGCCGAGTTAGATCAAATCGAATCTGACTCACATGGTCACATTGCCAAAGTTTTATTTTATATCTCAAGGTACGAGTTGGAAACCAAACACCAAGAGATCCACCAATTTCTAAAGGATCATCCCACAATTATGTCGAACTTTATCGTTCGAGCTCCCATTGATTATACGGGATACATAACTTTAAATATTGAAGAAGATTTGTTTTTCACCAATGTTCCTGATGATGCTCCACTTATCTTTTTGGTAAAGGCACTTGCTAATGCTTTTACTAGCCTTCAGATGGTTGTAGATAAATTTGAACTCCAAAAACGGATTAATATTTCTACAAATGAAATTTCAAAACTTACTAAAATTGGAATTAGTCTTGCAAACGAAAAAGATTTTACGAAATTACTTCGTGATATTTTGAATTCGGCTCGTGAAATTTCTAATTCTGATTCTGGCTCATTGTATTTAGTTGAAAAAGATGAAAGAGGAAATCCTCGCAGTTTAAGATTTAAAATATCTGCCCTTGATTTAAACTCAGATGAATTTATTTTGCCTATCAACAAAAAGAGTATTGCTGGTTATGTAGCTTTCACTGGAAAACAACTCAATATTCCAAATGTGTACGAATTGTCCGGGAAGGAAGAGTATAAGTTTAATAGCGATTTTGATAAAATGAGTAATTATTATTCAAAGTCAATGCTCGTGGTTCCGATGAAAGACCACCATGATGAAGTCGTCGGGGTTATCCAACTTATCAATCGTAAAAAAAATTTCCAAACTAAATTAACTTTAGAAGAAATGAAAACCAATTCCATTTTGGATTATGATAAGTATTCTGAAGAGTTGGTGATGGCTGTGGCAGGACAGGCAGCAGTTGCCATTCAAAACAACAATTTGGTCCATGACATTGAAACTTTGTTCGAAGGATTTGTTACTGCCAGTGTTTCTGCAATTGAATCCAGGGATCCAACCACTTCTGGACATTCCTTTCGTGTGGCTCAATACACTGTTGGACTTGCTGAATCAGTGAATTCTATCCAAACGGGACGATTCAAAGATGTTCATTTTAATGATTCACAAGTAAAAGAAATTCGATATGCCTCTTTACTTCATGATTTTGGAAAAGTTGGAGTAAGAGAAAAGGTTCTTGTTAAAGCTAAAAAACTGGAAGACTACGAATTAGATTTAATTCGGTGGCGTTTTCAGTTTATATTAAAAGATGTAGAGGCAAAACTTGCTCAAAAAAAAATCGAATATCTAAAAAAACATGGTAACAATGGTTATGCTGAGTTTGAAAGATCCATTCATCTTGAATATACTTTAGAAAAAGAAAAATTAGAAGAAATGGTTCGAGTGATCTCCGAATCTAATGAACCTTCAATTCTGGAAGAGGGTAATTCAAACTTTTTAGAAGAAATTTCCAAAATGAGTTACCATACAACCGATGGAAGCCAACTAAATCTTCTGATGCCAAAAGAATTTAATTTTTTATCCATTCGTCGAGGTTCTTTAGATTTTGATGAAAGAAGAGAAATTGAATCTCATGTGGAACATACCTTCCAATTTTTATCCAAAATTCCGTGGACACGAGAATTAAAAATGGTCCCTGCCATTGCTCACGGGCACCATGAAAAGTTAAATGGGTCAGGTTATCCAAGAGGTCTGTCAGCTGTGGAGATCCCTGTCCAAGCAAAGATGATGGCGATTGCCGATATCTTTGATGCACTTACAGACCAAGATCGTCCTTATAAAAAAGCCGTCCCATTAGATCGTGCATTTGATATTTTGAAAATGGAAGTGAGAGACCAACATATCGACGGCGACCTTCTAGATATTTTTATTGGCAGCCATTCCTATGAAAAAATCCTACATAAGCGATAATTAAATCACGAAAAAAAAATCGCATTTTTTGCCTTCTGATTCTTTTTTTTGGTCTAAGACCTGAGGGTAAAAATGAATTATAGTTTAAAAGGCAGAACCGTAATCATCACGGGCATTACGGATTCTTCATCACTTGCACTCGTGATTGCAAAAGAATGTAAACAATTAGGTGCAAATCTGATTTGTACTGGGCTTGGGAAAACTGAGTTTCACCAAAATCTTTCTGAAGCTGGTCTTTCCTTTTTAGACCGCACTTACTCCGATTTCACCAAAACCGTCAAGGAAGAGTTAGGTGAAGATGCTATCACCTTTCCCTTGGATGTGACCATTCAGGCAAATATTGATTCTTTTGCTGATTTTCTGCATTCAAATCATATTAAAGTTCATTCCCTTTTGCATTCCATCGCAATGGATAAAACCATTCGCCAGGGAAAGGTAAAACCTATCATGTCTATATCACGTGAAGAGTTTATGGATGCCATGAATGTATCTGCATTTTCACTACTTGCACTTACTCAGAGTTTTTATCAAAGAAATGTAATGGTGGAAGGTGGTTCCATTGTTGCATTAAGTTATTTGGGAGCTGAACGTGTAGTCTCCCATCCTTATAAAAACATAGGAGTCGCAAAGTCAGCACTGGAGCGTCTTGTGAAAGAAATGGCAATGGAACTTGGAAAGGAAAAACAAATTCAAGTCAATGCCATTCGATTTTCGCCTTATCGTGCCAGTAAAGCCGGTTCAGCGATTGAAGGTTTGGAGCAAGCGGAAATCAATTGTGAATTATTGGCTCCCCTTGGTAACGCTTCTGCCAAAGATTTAGCAGAAGAAGTCGCCTATTTGTTTCGACCAGGCAATCGCATTACGGGTGAAATACGGCATGTCGATGGTGGTTATCATATCCGTGGATAAATTTACGAAAAGAGTTGCAAAACCAAACTTTCAAAATGGTTTCCTCTCTCTTCAAAATTTTTATACAAATCAAAACTAGCTCCTGCCGGTGAAAAAATCACCGACAAGGAGTTGGGATGATTCTTCGCTTTAGTAACAAGCTTGGAATCAATTGTTTGTTTATAAAAATTTGAATCCATTTTATTTTTTAGATCTAGGAGAAGTGAGGGAAGGTCGGGAAAATAATAAACTGGAAGTCCTGTTTTGTCAAACTCCGTTTTCCAAACTTCTATAGCTTTCCCATAAACCCAAATAGGACATTCTAATTCTTTCCATCTTTTTAAAAATGGTTCGATGGGTTCCGTTTTAGGAATTCCTCCTAAAATCAAAATCAATCCATCTCCTTTTTTGAATCCAGAAATTCCTGAAAGCATAGAATGTAAATTTGTTGATTTAGAGTCGTTGATGAATTGGATATTTTGATATTGATTTTGAAATAAAGAACTATCCATTTTTCGAAAACGGTGGGGAAGCCCAGTGAAAGACTCAAATTGGTTTTGTATCTCCTTCCATTCCATACCTATTGTTTCACAGAGTGCAATCGCAAAACATAAATTCATTAAGTTGTGTTTCCCTTTGAGTGGGAATTTTGCCGCATCATAAATATGATTTGGAGTGTGAATTTGGTTCGGATCTAAACTTACAAAATATTTTTGTCCTTCACCTATGAATTGTAAATTGTCATAATTCGATGGTTGGTCTGGAAGGAATTCTAAAAACTTTGGATTGATAAATGACTTGTGATTAGGATCTACTAAATTTTGGATTTTCCATTTTGCCTTTGCATACGATCCCATGGTTTTATGTCGTTCAAGATGGTCAGAGGCCAAATTTAAAATAGCAGAGGCAGTTAATTGTAAGTTAGGTGAATCATCCAATTGATAACTGGAAAGTTCTAACACAACTAAATCTAAAGGTTCTAAACAAAAGGAAGTAAAAGGAACACCAATGTTCCCACCCATTTTTGAATTGGGAAATTTTGATTGTAAAATATGATATGTGAGCGCTGTTGTTGTCGACTTACCATCGGTGCCAGTGATACCAATGATCGGACCTTTGTAAAATACTCTTGCCAAAGCGATTTCGCTAAGCATGGGAATTTGTCTTATTTTCGCTTCATTCAGGATAGGATGGTCAGGAAGAATGCCTGGGCTTTTGATGATACAATCAATCCCTTCCAAAGTCTCCTGTGGGTGATTGTCTGACAAAACCGAAACATAAAAAAGTTGGTTTGCTTTTTCGGGAAATCTATCTGCAAGGATGGACCTCTTACTCAGAGAAGATAATAACTTAGCTGAGGAATCACCAGAGGACCCACCTCCTAAAATCAGGAAATTTTGGAATTGGTCGAGCTGGGAGAACGTTGGAATGGATTCAGAAAACATTGATTGACACTCCGCTAAAATACGATGATTTTGTAAAATCATATCAGGTTGGGTAAATCGGTGCTGAAACACGAAGTGAAAGACGGAAAACTAGTCGTTTATCTGGAAGGTCGATTGGACGTTTCTGTGGCAAATGAAGTGGAAGAGGGCCTTATGGAACTCATCGATAATGCTGGACATCGAAAGGTCCTCTTAAATATGAAAGATGTCGAATATATGTCTTCTTCTGGGTTCAGAGCTTGTATTTCTACTCTTAGAAAGCTGAATTCCAAAGAGGGTGCTTTAAAAATTTCCAATATCAAACCTGCGGTTAAACGTATCTTTGATGTCATTGAACTCACTTCTCTTTTTGATATCTACGATTCTGAAGATGCAGCGCTTAAAGCGTTTTAAGCGGGTCCTTGAATCCAGTTCTACATAAGATCGTCGAGACCAAACATGAAGAGATCAGCCTAGCAAAAGGTAGGTCTTTTCCCGCTCGTAAAATTCCCATTCGTGCTTGGGAATCAAATCTCAAATCCAGTTCCATAACAGTCATTGCGGAATGCAAAAAAGGAAGTCCAAGCTCTGGGATCCTTCGTGAGGAATACGATCCGGTTCAAATTGCATCCATCTATGAAGCTTCTGGTGCTGGTGCGATTTCAGTTCTTACTGACTCAAACTATTTTTTTGGTTCATTAACAGATTTATCCTCTGTTGCGGAGTCTGTGTCCATCCCAGTGATTCGGAAGGACTTCATCATTGATCCTCTTCAAATAGAAGAGGCTTATGCATATGGTGCATCAGCAATCTTACTGATTGTAAGAATCCTTACTCCAAAGGAATTATCATCTTTACACAGTTTTGCGAAAAGCTTGGGTCTTTCTATACTTGTGGAAACACATAATAAAGAAGAAGTAAAAATCGCTTTAGACTCTGGAGCAACAACGATCGGTATCAATACCAGAGACCTTGATACATTTGAAATTCATAAAAATCTAATCGAAGAAATAGCTCCAGAATTAGATGATTCCATCATTAGAGTTGCAGAATCAGGGATTGTTAGTTTTAAAGATTGGCAAAAATACAAAGGTATCATTGATTCAATGTTAGTTGGCACTTATTTTATGAAAAGTAAAGACATAGCAAAAGACTTTCGATCCCTTCTGTCTGAGAATTAAATTCAGGTTTTTTAGTACATTTTAGGAATTTTTGGCAATATCCAGCATGGTATTTGGGGTATCCCTTATTAAGTGTAAAAATTTCAAAGATAATTTCGCTTTTCTCCTATTGTCCTTCCACTAATCTATCCTCCATGAACTGGAAGCAATTCCTAAAGGGATTCATTTTGTTTCTATTATATATAGGAACTGCCAAATTAGGAATGAAGTTCTTTTCGTTCCAACCGGTAAACCTTGCTGTTCTCTGGATCCCATCTGGGATTGGGCTTATTGGGTGTTTGTTTTTTGGATTTCGTTTTCTTCCTGTTGTTTGGCTTGCTAGTTTTCTTGCCAATAAAGATGGACTAATCAGTAGCCAACATGGTTTAAACCAATTCGATTTGTATTTGAGTATTTGTTTAACTGCCGGTGTTGATACTCTACAATCAACCTTGGCGTATACGTTTTGGATTCAAAAAATTCGTAAAAGTTTAAATTCAGCGAAAGACAATTTTTATTTTGTTACTTATGTTTGTTTTCTTTCCAGTTTAATTTCCATTGTTTGTCTGGGTGGAATCTTAAATTATTTTGGATATTTTTATCAGTTAAATTTTTCTGAAATTGTTCGAACTTTAATTGTGATTATCTTCGGGGATACAATTGGGATTTTTATTACCGTTCCTTTTTTTATGGCGTGGAGAAAATTCCGGTTTGAGGATTTGTCAATCAAACTCATCCTTTGGACCACTGCTTTTATTCTAGTCCAAGCTATTATTGTTTATCATTTTCCTTATCTTTTCTTTTTATCATTTTTAATTCTCATTTATCTGGGTTATCGATTTCAAATTCGAGGTGTTACCTTAGGAGTATTTTTATTATATCTTTCTAGTATTCTTATGACTCGATTGGGCGTTGGACCATTTGTTTATCCAGGAGTTTTTGATTCCTATATTTATTTGATTTCGTTTTTGATTCCATTTTCAATTTTGTCTGAGTTTATTACCTTACAATACCAACGACTCATTGCTTATCGATTTGAGTTAGAAAAAAAAGTTTTTGAACGAACAAAGTTACTTAGAAAACAGGTATTTGAAAAAAACAAAGCAATTGAAGCACTTCACAATTCTGAAAAACTTCTGAGTGAGTCCAATCGAACCAAAGATATTTTTTTTTCCATTATAGCCCATGACTTAAGAAATCCATTAGGTGCTTTTAAACAACTAACAGAACTTATGTACACTGACTTTGATACATATTCAGATTTGGAAAAAAAAGAAACGATCTTCGATATTCAAAATTCAGCTTCTATGTTATATGGACTTTTGGAACAACTTTTGGATTGGGCAAGAACCCAAACTGGAAATATGCCATTCAGACCCAAACGTGTTAATCTTTCCAATCTGATCACAAAGATTACTGAACAGGTAGAATCCGCTGCAAAAAATAAATCCATTCGGATTTTAACTGATATACCTCCTGAGTCTGACTTTGTTTACGCAGATTCAGAAATGGTCCAAGCTATCCTTCGCAACCTAATTACAAACTCGATAAAGTTTACCGATGAAAATGGAGAAATTCGTATTGTAGCAAGGCAAGATGAAGATGGTGTTCGGGTAGAATGCCATGACAATGGAATTGGTATGGACAGTTCTGATTTAGAAAAATTATTCCGTGTGGATGCCCAGCTCACAAGTATCGGTTTGGAAGGAGAAAAGGGAACAGGGCTTGGTTTGATTCTATGTAATGAATTTATCAAATTACATGGAGGCGAAATTTGGGCTACGAGCGAAAAAGGTAAAGGAACAACGGTTAGTTTCCGTTTA
>NZ_NPDX01000002.1:300000-404829 GCF_002811945.1 Leptospira harrisiae
GTTTCTGCGCAGTTGGCCAATGCAAAGAATTCTGAATACAAACAAACTTTACTTTATGATTTTGTAGAGCCTATCAAGGATTTTGGTAAAATTCGGTTTCCATTTCGATATAATGAGATTAGTCCTCCCAATTCTCCTGATCAGTTGATTTACACATCCATTTCCTTTTCAGATCCAGTGTACATTATGTTTTCCTCTGGAACAACAGGTCTCCCGAAGTGTATCGTCCAAGGTGGTGGTGTTTTATTAAACCATACAAAGGAACTTGCACTACATTGTAATGTGTATAAACACGATCGTTTTTTTTATTACACAACTTGCGGTTGGATGATGTGGAATTGGTCACAATCTGTATTGGCATTAGGTGCTACATTATACCAATTTGATGGAAATCCATTCCATCCTTCATGGGAAACTCTTTGGTCTATGGCAGAAAATGAATCGATCAAAGTGTTTGGAACAAGTGCCAAATATCTTTCCGTATTGGAAGAGGAAAATATAAACATTAAATCAAAATACATTTTGCCAAAATTAAATGTAATTTTATCTACAGGTTCTCCACTTCCAAACTCTGGATTTCGGTATGTGTACCAGAATATCAAATCAGATGTACAATTGTCTTCTATTTCTGGAGGAACCGATTTGAATGGATGTTTTGCTTTAGGAAATCCCAACTTACCTGTGTTTGAAGGTGAAATTCAATGTAAGGGTTTGGGTATGGATGTACAAGTGTTTGATGATATGGGTAAATCAGTTGTGAGCCAAAAAGGCGAATTGGTATGTCCAACACCAT
This sequence comes from Leptospira harrisiae, assembly GCF_002811945.1. Taxonomy (NCBI): domain Bacteria; kingdom Pseudomonadati; phylum Spirochaetota; class Leptospiria; order Leptospirales; family Leptospiraceae; genus Leptospira; species Leptospira harrisiae. The sequence continues at coordinate 300,794 of NZ_NPDX01000002.1, forward strand.
TTCCTTCTATGCCTCTTTTCTTTTGGAATGATGAATCTGGTACAAAGTATAAATCCGCTTACTTTGAAACATACGATAACATTTGGTGTCATGGAGATTTTGCATCCATCACACCTGAAAATGGTTTGGTGATTTATGGTAGGTCAGATGCCACTTTGAATCCAGGTGGTGTGCGGATAGGAACAGCTGATATTTATTCTGTAGTTTCTAACATACCTGAAGTCAAAGATAGCGTTATTATTGGACAGGATTACAAGGATGATGTTCGTGTGATTCTATTTGTCGTTACGGCGGATGGAGTTTCTTTAGATGATAATTTAGTGAAAAAAATTAAAGACCGCATCAAATTGGAAACATCTCCAAGACATGTTCCTTCTTTGGTTCTTTCGGTTCCTGAAATTCCTTATACAGTGAATGGAAAAAAAGTAGAGATTGCCGTAAAACAAACAGTAGCTGGACTTGAGGTAAAAAATAGAAACGCACTTGCTAACCCAAATTCATTGGATTTTTTTAAAGACAGAAAGGAGTTGCAAATATGATTCTAAGTCCTAAAGATTTTGGATTAGTAATGATTGGATTGTTATTAACAACCAATCTTATTGCAGATACCAACCCAACCCGTTGGCGCTCCTGTTTTCAAACGAATTGTATTTCCTTTAATCTTCCATCCAAGTGGTTTCTTACAGAACGTCGATCGAATGGAACCACTACAAAATTTGATCATTTCAAAACTTTGCCATTAAAAGAAGAATCCGGCCGAGAAATCATACCTGCTCTAGTGATTCTTTTTAAAGAATCAGAAAACAAACTCCCACTCCATCCTATACTGTTTCATGCAGACTCTAGAAGATTTAGTATGGTTACCAATATTCGCAAATCATTCAGCCTACAGAAAATTCCTAACACTGAAAATAGTTATAAGTTTTTAGGAATGTTCGGAAGTTTTAAAGATAAAGAAGATACAGTTGTACAACACTATATCACTGCGACAGAAGATAAATTTGGATTCACTATTTTAATTACCTGTTACGAGTCGGTGTATCCACAAATAGAAAAGGATATTTATCAATTTTTGGACAGTTTGTCTTGGAATACAAGACCTCTACCATGGAAGCAACAACTTCCTGAAGAACAAATTTCGAAAGCAAAAGAATTGGAAGTGAGTGCCCTTGATCGATTGAAAACCAAAAAATCAGAAGAGATAACAATCGCATTGGAGGAATTGAGTGACTCTTGTGAGTTAGGATCTGCTTCCGCTTGTGAAATGTTTACCTTATTTATGAATTTGGGAAGATAACAACACAGGTATTACTTCTTTATTTCCATACCTTCTAAATCTAATTTCTAAATGTATCATTGGAGTCCTTTGAAAATTAAAAACTCTTCATTGTAAATTTTTGATTGGTATTTCGCTCCGCTATCACATAACACAGTGACTATGGTATGACCTGGGCCTAGATCCTTTGCTATTTGGTACGCTGCGGCCAAATTGATGCCCACGCTTCCGCCCATAAACAAACCATCCTTTTTTAAAACCAAATTTAAAATACGAAGTGCCTCTTTGTCATGGATACGAATGGCATCATCAGCGGGCATTCCTTCCATATTTTTTGTGATCCGACCTTGTCCAATTCCTTCGGTGATGGAAGAACCTTCTATGGTGATGTTTCCTGTTTTGACAAAGGAATAAATTCCAGAACCGTAAGGATCCGCAACGATACATTTGATATTGGTATTTTGGGATTTGAAAAAAAGTCCTGTTCCTGTGTAGGTTCCGCCCGTTCCTAGAGAAGCGGTCCAAACATCAATTTTACCTTGTGTTTGTTCCCAAATTTCGGGGCCAGTAGTTTCGAAATGTGCATTTCTATTGGCTAAGTTATCAAATTGGTTGGCCCAAACGGAATTAGGAATTTCCTGTGCCATACGTTCTGACACTCGAACATAATTTCCTGGATCTGAATAGGGAACTGCAGGAACGAGTGTTACTTCGGCACCTAACGTGCGCAATATTTCTATTTTTTCTTTGGATTGTGTTTCTGGAATGACAATGACTGATTTGTAACCTTTTGCATTACAAATATGTGTGAGGCCAATCCCAGTATTCCCAGCCGTCCCTTCTACGACAGTACCACCGGGTTTCAGGAGTCGCTTCCGTTCTGCATCTTCGATGATGTACAAAGCGGCTCTATCTTTAACAGACCCACCTGGATTTAAAAATTCTGCCTTACCTAAAATTTCACATCCAGTTTCTTCGCTAAGTGAGTGAATGCGGATGAGTGGGGTATTCCCAACTGTATCAATAAATCCGTTTCGTATATTTGTTTTCATGAGAATCGACTTGACTCCTTCTCTCTAAACATCATCTTCCTAGTCTATGTTACAAACCATTCGCCGGTGGTTCGCTCCTGCTCCGTCTATACCCCAAAAATCCGAAAAAGAAATCCAAGCTCTTTATCCGAAATTTCGGTTCCGAGTATTGGAATCAACTTTCCTTGGTTATACGACCTATTACTTAACTCGAAATAACTTCTCACCTGTTTCAAAAGAAATTGGGGAAGCCTTATCTTATTCGAAAGCAGAGATAGGTGACATCCTCGCAGTCACAGCCATCACATATGGAATTGGAAAATTTTTAATGGGGGCATTGTCCGATCGTTCCAATCCAAAAAAGTTTATGGCTGTTGGTTTGTTTCTTACAGCCATTTTGAATTTTTCATTTGGATTTGCGAATCATTATTGGATTCATCTATTTTTATGGGGTGCCAATGGTTTAGTTCAAGGAATGGGTTGGCCACCCTGCGGACGTTCTTTGGGACATTGGTATTCGGTGAGAGAACGAGGTACTACGTTTGCATTTTGGAATATTGCACATAATATTGGAGGCGGACTTGTGGGAGTAGTAGCCTCTCATTCAGCAGCCAAGTTTGGATGGCAATATGCTTTCATTATACCGGGTATCATCGCACTATTTGGATCTGTGTATTTATACTTTCGACTTCTGGACACACCACAATCTGAAGGACTCCCACCGATAGAAGTTTATAAAAATGATTATCCGCCTGAAGAAAAAGAAGACCATGAAGCAGAACTGACCACCAAACAATTAATTGTTGAGCAAGTCTTAATGAACAAATACATTTGGTTGTTTGCGGTGATAAATTTTTTTGTTTATATCATTCGTTATAGTTTGATCGATTGGGGTCCAACGTACTTAAAAGAAACAAAGGGAGCCGATTTATTAGGTGGTGGATACTCCACACTTATTCTAGAATTTGGAGGGATTGGTTCGACCATTCTTATGGGTTGGGTATCTGATCGATTTGACGGTCGACGGGGAATGGTGAGTTTACTTTGTATCATTCCTATTTTCTTCGCCTTTTTGGGAATTTTGTTCAATCCTCCTGGATCCATTTGGGTTGATTATTTGCTTTTTGGATTGATTGGACTCTTTATCTATCCACCTGTAATGTTGTTAGGTGTTGCAGGAATGGACTTCACTTCAAAAAAAGCAGTGGGAACTGCTGCTGGATTTATTGGACTATTTGGATCTTTGGGAAGAACAGCTCAAGGCAAAGGTCTAGCTATCCTCGCCACAAACTATTCTTGGGATGTGGCTCTATATGCGATTCTTGTTTCCACTTTGATAGCCATCTTCCTCCTAGTTTTCAGTTGGAATTTGCGCCCACGTGGGTAAATAAATTGACTAAATGGAAAGAGAGAGATAAAATACTTAACTTATGACACTCGGCAGAAAAATTTCCTTAGGAATCATCGGCATCATAGCCATCCCGTTAGTTGTGGCACTCTTCTTACCTAAAGGGTACCAAGTAGAACGTTCTATCGACATCAACAAACCTGCATCAGAAGTATTTGCATACATTCGAATGTTAAAGAACCAAGACCAATATAGCGTCTGGGCCAAAAAAGATCCGGGTATGAAGAAAATTTATACGGGCCAAGATGGAACGGTCGGTTTCATATCTCGTTGGGAAAGTTTGGACAAAGAAGTTGGAACTGGCGAACAAGAAATTAAAATGATTAATGCAGATGCGTTGGAGATGCAAACAGAACTTCGATTCATCGAACCTTTTGAAGGAACCGAACGGAGTTATATGAAAGTATCCTCCTTGGATCAAAAAAAATCCAAGGTTATTTGGGGTTTTGATGGTTCCTTGCCTTACCCTTCCAATTTGATCTGCCTTTTTATGAATTTTGAAGAATTAATAGGAAAAGACTTTGAAGAGGGACTATCCAACCTTAAAGTTGTATTAGAAAAATAAGGAAATTCATTTCGATTGAACAAACAAAATATCTATTGGCAACTTTACCAAGATGATCCAATTTTAAAACCCGGATTCCCATCTCCCATATTGGCGGATCCGAGTTTTTTATTTCCCGAAAATTGCCCTGATGGTCTTTGGCACCTCTTCGCACACAATGTTTTTGGTGTCCAAGAATTCCTTTCTGAAGATGGAATCCACTGGAACAAAAGAAAAACAGTAATTTGGAATGCTATGCGTCCTTTTATCTTTTTTGATGAAGGGACTTATTATTTATACTACGAAAAATACAAATTCTTACATGTATTGATGTCTTGGTTTCCATATCGGAAATGGAAGTCCCATATCGAAGTGCGAACCAGTAAAGATTTAAAATCTTGGTCTTCGCCACAAACAGTCATTACTCCAAAATTTCCTTTTCACAAAGATCCAAAACATGGAGATTCGGTTAGTAATCCATGTATGTTAAAGTTTGGAAAAAAGTACAGAATGTACTTTTCTTCCTCTTTGGTTTTTATCCCTGATTGTGGATTTTGTGAACCAAAACATATCACTGTTGCCGAAGCAAACTCCCCACTGGGCCCGTTTTCTTATTTTTCTGATCCCATAATTTCACCAAATGAGATGGATCCATTTTGTAATTTGGGTGCAGGTTCCATTAAAGTGATTGAGTGGAAAGGGCGTTACCTTGGATTTCAAAATGGAATCTTTTGGAATCCTGTCAGGAAAGAATCTTGTTCGGCAATTCTCTTCTTACAAAGTGAAGATGGAATCAATTTTGAACGGATCAACCATACTCCAATCCTTGGTCCTACCGGAAGAGGGTGGAAGGCAAGTCATGTATATGCTTGTGATGTGAAGTATTCAGAAAAAGAAAAGATCTTTATCCTTTATTTTAATGCAAGAAACAAAGCGCATTGGACCCAAGGAAAAGAAGCCATTGGTCTTTTTGTGGGCAAAGTAGAAGAATCCAAATCTTCTGGAATAAAACCTACCAAACAAAGTAAAACTTCAAAACTCATTGCGAAAAAGAAAATATCCAAACCAAAACCGAAGGTTAAGAAGTCTAAACGCAAATGACAAATTCTCTCAAGGGCCACTCAAAAGATTTAGGTGACAATTTCATCATCCGCCGAGTTCTTCCAGCTATGGAAAAACGTTCTGTCGGACCTTTTGTTTTTTTTGATCACTTTGGCCCTGTACCTGTTGTGACGGGAGAAGAACTAGTCGTTCGAGCGCATCCACACATTGGACTTGCGACCATTACTTTTTTATACGATGGAGTGATAACTCATCGTGATAGCTTAAAAGTGGAAATGGACATTCGGCCGCATGAAACGAATTGGATGGTGGCAGGATCTGGAATCGTGCACAGTGAACGCTCCAAATTTGATCCTAAATATGAAATTTTAGAAGGCATCCAAACTTGGATAGCTTTGCCTAAGGATAAAGAAGAAATAGAGCCTAGTTTTGAACATTTTTCAGAAGAAGAAATACCTGTATTAACAAAAGATGGTCTCGTATTTCGATTGTTAGGTGGTAGTTTTTTAGGATTACATTCTCCAGCTACTGTCCATTCTCCTTTGATATATGCAGATATTGAAATAAAACAAGGTGCGGACGCTGTCCACTGGGTTCTTTCTGACAAAGAAGAAGCGGGGTTATATGTGTCTCGAGGTACGATTGAATCTAATGGTGAATCTTACACAGTGGGATCAATGGTATTGTTTGAAAAGGGAACTTCCGTTTCTTTTAAGGCCAAACAAAATAGTCGTTTGATTTTACTAGGTGGGGAACCGCTCACGGAAAAAAGACATTTATTTTGGAACTTTGTTTCAACAAAACAGGAAACCATTGAAAGGGCAAAGGAAAGATGGGCAAAAGATGAATTTCCGAAAGTTCCAAAGGAGAACGATCGAATTCCTTTGCCCACTTAAAAGTTAAAGTTTAGAAATTATTTCAAATCATCCGCAGCTTTTTTATATTCTTCTGCTTCTGTACGAAATTCTTTTGCAAGAGATAAGCAATGTTCTTTAAACTTTGCTTCACTGATTGCCTTTCCAGCTTTGTTGCCCGCCATTTTTTCGTGTCTTTTTGCACTTACTTCTTTTTCTTTTGCCATTGCATTGAGATAAGAACGTGCAGCCTGTTTACTTTCTGGAGTATTTGCCTCTTTAATCATCAAGTTTTCCAGATCGGACAAAGCAAATACGGATGTAGATGCTAACACGAGTAATAGGGAAATTATTTTTTTCATAGATACCTCTCTCGTCACTATTATACTGATTCTATTAAAATGTCAATAGGGCAAGTTATTGATATTTTACGGAATCGGAACCTGCGGACATAAATGCTAATTTAGTACCGGTTTCAGCAAAGGCAGAGATAGTTTCCGAAAACCCAGAAGCAGTGACCATAAAAGTTTCCCCAGGGCCAACTAGTTTTTGGAATTCAGGAAAATAAACAGATCCAGATACAGTGTAAAAAATTCCGAAAGACACAGGATCACATAACTTTGAAAAGTTGAAATTTTGAGCTTGGTTAAAATCCCAAGATTCCAATCGAAATTTGTCATTAGAAGTAAAAAGGTATCTTGGAAAAGGATGGTAAGTGATTAATTGTTTGGTTTGTTTTTCAGATCCATCGGATTTTTGAAAATTAAGTACGGCAAGTGCTTTTTCTAAATGTAATTCTCTTGGTTTTCCATCATCACCCAATCTTCCATAATCGTACACTCTGTATGTGGAATCAGACGATTGTTGTACTTCTAAGAGTAAAACTCCTCCGCCTATGGCATGGATAGTACCTGGGTTTAATAAAAATACATCACCTGGTTTTACTTTCCATTTACGGAGAACATTTTCACCTAAATTTTGTTTTACCAGAGTTTCATAATCTTCTCGGTTTGTGTGGGTGTCAAATCCAACCACTAACTCTGCTCCTGGTTCGGCACTCAAAACATACCAACATTCCTTTTTCCCATTGGATTTTGGATCATATTTAAGTGCGTAATCATCATCAGGATGTACTTGGACCGACAGTTTTTCTTTTGCATCAATGATCTTTACAAGTAATGGTAATCCCGATTTTATAAAAGGTTTACCAAGGACAGCTTCTGGAGCTTTTCGGATAATTTCTGTTAGTGGGATATTTTGAAATTCTATGTTTTTGATAGGAGAAACATCGGTTCCGTAAACTGAAACTTCCCAAGATTCTCCAATGGATCCTTCTGGAATATTACGGCCTAGAGAAGTTGCGAGTTTTCTTCCTCCCCAGATTTTTTCTTTATAAAGGGGGGTTACAAATAGAACTTTGGGAATCTTTTCCATCGATTTCCTTTTTAGACAGCACTCTTCACTCGTAAAGGGATATTTTTATGTACTAAGAGTTTCACACGTAGGAATTTTTTCTTAAAATGGGTGAAGGAATCTGGTCGGAATTTTGAAAGATCAAATTCAAAAACTTTCCCATGTACGAGAGCAGATTTTGGAAACTCCACTTTTAGATTTCTATATCCTTTGTAGCTTCCTCGCCCATTGCATGCAGGACAATGCGGGTCACCTCCCATACAATCCCTACAAACAATTCTGACAGTCAGTGGGATGACGGCAATCACAGGACGAATGATTTCCGATTCTTTTAAATCAATAATCAGATCGTAATCAATTCCAGTTACCTTACGTCGGTCTTTGTTCCGAAATCCTTTTCTCATCAGTCCACGTTTAGCAAGCTCTAAGATTCCTGTAGTAAAACGGACACGAGAGACCGGAAGGACAACAGGGTGCTCTTCTAGTTTTCGTTTTAAAAATTCACGAGCGTAGTTTTTTTTAAATTCTTCATCGTAACGTTTTCGCCCATCACCTGTTAGAGTCTGGTAAGCAAAGTAGATGCTTTGGAATTTTGAATAGGAGCCAGTGTATGGATTGTCTGGATGAAATTGTTTTACTAGATGACGGAAAGAGGATTTGATCTCTTCCGTCGTGGCTCCAAAAGGAATTTCTAGGACTTCGTAAAGGTTAGAAGGTTGTGGTGGTATGGAGAAACTCATTCCACCAGCGCCGTATTAAGGTTCTTGGAAATCTCCACTGACAGAAACTTCCATCACGGATTCAGAAACCATTCTGGTTTCCAAACCACCTTTTGCTTGGATGTATCTGTCAATGGTTCTTGTCACTTCACGGAGTCTATCACGATAGGCAGTAGCCAAACGCAATCTTTCCCAAGGACTTTGGATTTTTTCTAACTCAAAGTTAAGAGTATTATCATCTGCATTTGTCACAGTGCGAACAGAAAGTGAAAGTCCTTTCACTCCACCTGCAGTGTTATTTTTTAATTCACGGTAGGTAGTGATAGGGTCTTTGCCTTTTTCAGTGAGTGATTTTCTGGACCAAAAGGAAATTTCATCTAAAGAGAATCCACCACCTTCGGCTCCACCACCACCTTTTAGTTTCATAACAAAACGACTGTGCATAACATAACGAGGTTCAAATGGAAGGTGGATTTCCCTTGCATTGGTCACTTGGCCATAACGACTATCTTTGATTTTCTTTTCGAAACTTAAAAACTTAACTTTTTCATTGATCACAGCATGGTATTCATCCACTTCTTTACCAATTCGTTCAATCTTCTGTTGTTGTTTCGCATTATAAGGGATGAGAGCAATACTTCCATCCGGATTTAACTTTTGAGAATCTGCTTGGCTGGCAGGTTCATTTTTTTCATCCGCGGCAATAAGGCCAACGGCGAATAGGAAGGATAAAATTAGAACAAACGAGATACGCATACGAACTCCCAGATAGTAGACTCTATATATATTTTCGACTTTTGAAATGAAATCATTAATTTGTTAAAAATAAGGTTGATAAAAAACGCAAAAACCCGAGTCTTGCGGTAGGTCTCCCATGGAAATAAATCTAAAAAAAAATGCCGACGCTTATGTGATCAGCATTTCTGGAAGTTTGGACATTTATACTTCCCTGGATTTTAAAAATTTCCTGGAAACCAATGTTCCTAGCCAACCTACCGAAAATCTGCATGTAATCATCAATTTAGAGAAACTCAATTATATTGACTCCTCTGGAATCGGAATGCTCATCAAACAGCTGAATTATGTCCAGGAACTCAAGGGAAAGTTCTCAATTGCCAATATGAAACCAGCCATTGAGAAGGTTTTTAAAGTCGCTGGGCTTACCAGTTACTTCCAAACCATTGGTGAAGACGAATACCGAGAAAAATACGCAGTTTAAGCTTCTACTTTAGTTTTTCGCATCCAAACGGTTTTCCAAAACAAACGCATCCCAAACCCCCCAAAATCTCCCGAGTGAGTTGTTGCTTGGCACGAGATCGACATAAATCTTTCCATCAGGGTATTCTGAAGGTTCAAGGGGAATTTCCACTGGATTTACAAAACTCTGGTTTTTATCGGAGTAGATAGATAGTTTTGGCCTACCATTCACAAGGATGTTCAATTTTCTTGGTTTGAATTTGGAACCTTTTAGTGGACGATAACGAGTGAAATCCAAATAGAGATACACTGTCGATTTAGAGATGACTTGTTTTTCCAATAGGAATTGGAGTCCAGTTTCTGGAACCATTCGACAGATATAATCTTGCAGTCCTAAGTGGGGTGCATCCGGTTCTAATTCATAAGATTGGTAGATGGCCCAAGTTTTGAGTTCTGGGTAGGTGGCTATGTCCTCAGGGAGCAATCCTTCCTCCAAACCAAATTCTTGTTTGGGAATGACAGAGCCTTCTGCAAACACCGAAACCAAGGTTGATAAAAAGATTGCCGTTAGGATAAGGATTCGTAGTTTCAATGGAAGCACCTAGTACAAGTATCGGATTACGAGACAAGTCCCCCTTTGAAAATTATTCGCTCTTTAGAATCGATCCAAAACGAGTTTCAAAACGGCTCCTCCTTGACACTCGGAAACTTTGATGGAATCCACGTTGGCCACCAGACCCTACTCTTGCGAACTGTGGAAAAAGCAAAGGAGTTAGGACTTCCTTCCGTCGTTGTCACTTATTTTCCAAATCCTTCTGTGGTTCTTGGCAAAAAACCAAACTTCAAATACTTATCTTCTGAAACGGAAAAAGAAGAACTCATCCGCGGATTCGGTATCGACTATTTGGTTGTTTTAGATTTTACTTTGGAACTTTCAAAAATGTCGGCAGAAGATTTTTTGGAAAAAATTATGATCCAAACGTTGAATGCCAAACATATCGTCATTGGATATAATCATTTTTTTGGAGCCGAAAGACGTGGAGATTTTACTCTGCTCGATTCAAATAAAACTAAATATAGTTATGCGGTCGAATTAAAGGAAGCGGTTCTAAAAAAGGAAAGTAAAATCTCGTCTTCACTCATCCGCGGATTTTTAGAAAAAGGGGAAATGGAAGAAGCTAAAATTCTTTTGGGAAGAAATTATCATATTTCAGGAATTGTTACGCAAGGTGCCAAACGAGGAAGGACCATTGGATTTCCAACTGCCAATATCAAAGTTCCGGATGACAAACTCCTTCCTTCAATTGGAGTTTACGCTTGTTTTGCGAAGTTTGGAGGGAAAGATCACAGGGGAATGGTCAACATTGGACACAATCCTACTTTTGATGGATTAGGGCTCCACGTGGAGGTGAATGTTTTTGATTTTGATGGTGATTTGTATGGTAAAGAATTGGAATTAGAAATCGTTCACAAAATTAGAGAGGAAAAAAAGTTTAGTGGACTTGACGAATTAAAAAGCCAGCTAACAAAAGATAAAGAAGAAAGTATACGAATTTTAAATTTTAACTAAGTGGTATAATTTTCCTTTCCGTTTGATTTTTCCTAAAATTTGTCCGTTTGTTTTATCTTTTTCCAACAATCCTTCCAAAGAAGTTTTTGATACTGCCCAATCTTCTTTTAGTTCGTCAAAATAAAATCCAAGTTCCTTTTTTGATGAGTCCTTAATCAAAAGAACATTTTTTTGTTTTTTTTCACCTTCTTCCATCAAAACAAATCCAGGTCCAGGAAACAATGGGATCAATTTTTCTCTGATACGTAATTGTTTTTTGAAAGCAGGTATATCTCGGAGGATCCGATAACTTTTTTTAGGGATAAGAAAGTTTACACCTTCTAACACATAACAAATAAAAACTAACTTACCACTGAGTCTTTGTGGTACAATTGGATTTTGTTTTTTTTCAGTGAGATTTTTTGCAATTCGATTGATTCGATTCTTTAACGCAGAATCCAAAAACTCAATTTTATCTTCTGATTTAATCTTTTCTAAAATATGGAAAAGTGAATCAAATTCTTTTTGTTTGTATTCATTTTTAATTTTGAACTTATGAATTTCTGAACTTAATCGTTTGCTCCTTTGTAAAAAATAAGGAGATTCGTTTGATTTTGATAATTGGATCAACTGTTCCGACAATACAATCATGGAAGTGATATGAATTTTTGATTCTCTTTCGAGTTCTTCCAAACGAATCAATTCATTTTCTAATTTGATTTTGGTTTGAAAGAACTCTTCTGCCCCCAATATTTTTTTGGTCGGTTTCATAATGGAACTCAGTTTGCAAACTTACGTTTTTTAATGGATAAAATAATTCCAACGGCCGTCATCGCCATCACCAAATGCGAACCACCATAACTCATAAAAGTAAGTGGAACACCTGTTACAGGAAGTAGTCCAATCACAATTCCTACATTAATGGCAATATGAAAAAAGATCATAGCCACGATCCCTGCCGCAAGAAGGGAACCAAACCTATCCTTACTTTCAAAACTAATTTGAAGACCTCGAAGAGGAATCGACATTAGGAAAAATAATAATAACACACTACCAAAAAAACCAGTTTGTTCAGCCCAGGACGCAAAGATAAAGTCTGTTCCCGATTCGGGAACATGGGGAACTCTTCCTTCCGTCATCTCGCCGTGAAAGAGTCCTTTTCCAAAAACCTTTCCGGATCCAACGGCAGGTTTGGATGCTCGGAGTTGGTAACCAGCACCTTGTTTGAATTGGTCAGGATTTAAAAAAGCAGTAAGACGAATGACTTGGTTTTCTCGGAAAGGGATGGATTTGTGAACGGCAATAGCCGAAAGGATGGAGAGTCCTAAAATTCCAATCGTGATGTAGTAGTTTCTAAGATTTTTGGAACCACGAGCAATACGGATAAAAATCATCACAAGACTAATGAGGGCAAGTGTTCCACCGAGACCAAACATAAAGGCTTCATTGGATAGAATTTTATATCCGACACTCGCATATTCATCTTTGACTATTTCTGCGGCTTCGCGAATCATTTGGAGGTTTTTTGGGTTTTCGATTCCGGGTAAGGTGAGTCCCGATACTTTTTTCCCATCTAAAATTAACCAAATTTTACCTTGGAGTTGGTTTACAATCGATACTAACTCTACCTTGTTATCTTTGCGAAGTAAATCAATGAGCGGTTGGATGAGTGTAAGCTGTGAATAAGCAAGATACATGGGAACCATTAGAGAAATACTACCAAAGGTAAGTAAGGATCCAACGTGCAAAATGTCTGCACCACCTAAATACAACATGGTGAATAACATTGGTAAAAAGGAAACGGCAGTTCCAAAGTCTGGTTGCAAAATGATAAAGAGCATTGGCACCAAACAGATGATAAATGGTATGATCAGCACCGTAATTTTGTGCATTTCCTTTTCTTTCAAAACTAAATACTGACCAAGTAGGATCACTGTGGCTAATTTGGAAAATTCAGATGCTTGGAGGGTGATGGGACCAAGTTTTAACCAAGAACGTGCACCACGGCCAGAAGGAAGATATCCAATTCCGGGAATTAATGTGAGGACTAATAAAACAATCGAAAAGATATAAATGAAGAGGGCATAAGAACCTATCAATTGGTAGTTGATTCTCGACATAAACCACATGGAGATGAGTCCCACAAAAACAAAAGTGAACTGTTTGTACCAACGACCAAGTCCATCGGCTGTGTTTGCTTCTTGTGTGTATAAAGTAAGGACTCCTGCCATTGCCACGAGGACAACAGAGAAGATAAGAAAAAAATCGAGTTTTTCTGTATTGCGATCAGCCATTAAAATGCCTCTTGTTCTACTGGTGCTTCTTCTTCCATGGTTTTAGCACGTGATCTATCTGTTCTTGGGAAAGAACCTGGAGGGAATGCTGCTTTGAATACTTCACGAGCTGCAGGAGCCGCAGAGGCAGCACCACCGACACCATATTCCACAAAGGCAGCAACTAATATCTGTTTTTCGGGAGGTGCATTTACAGGTGCATATCCAATAAACCAAGCATGGTTGGAAGAAGATGCTCCTCGTCTTCTGGTTTGGGCGGTTCCCGTTTTACCTGCAATTTCTGGGAGTGTCGGTGAATTGAGAACACCAGATGCGGTTCCAGAATATCCAACTAAATACAGTCCTTCCTTGAGTGCTTCCACTGTGGAACGTTTAAGAGGAATGTCTCGGAGGATAGTAGGTTCTGTTTTTTGAATGAGTGAGTTATCGAGTGGGCTTCTAATTTCAGAAACCACATAAGGTTTGTAGATTTTTCCATTATTGACAACTGCCATATAAAAGAGTGCCATCTCAATGGGAGTTACGGAAATAAATCCTTGTCCAATGGAAAGGTTTACCGTATCTCCATCAAACCACTTGTTTCCGTAAGTTCTTTTTTTCCAATCGGAACTTGGAATGAATCCCGTTGCTTCACCAGGCAGATCGATTCCTGATTTTTTATCTAAACCGAATAACCGTGAATAGGCGAGAATGGGTTCTGCACCTAATTTGTATCCCAATTGATAGAAGTATACGGAGTTGGATTTTTCTAATGCCTGGGCAAGATTGAGTTCGCCGTGATTTTTTTTATCCCAGTTATAAAACACTTGGTCAGGTACACCTTTGAAAGTTGACTTGAGAGTAAAACTTGCCGGGCAGGAAAAGGTTTGTTTCGGATCATAATTGATTTTGTGTTCACTTTCCATTGCCGCAAGACCTACAAGGGTTTTGAAAGTAGAGGCAGGTGGGAACCTGGATTGGATTGCTAAATTTAAAAAACCACCGTTATTAGTAACTCGAGTAAAGTGGTTGGAGCGATCTAATTTGTTTTTGCCAGATAAGATATTTGGATCATAGGCGGGATTGGAAGCCATAGCCAAAACTTCGCCTGTAGTTGCTTTGATAGCAAGGACAGTTCCTCGAACACCTTTTAACGCGCGATAGGCTGCAATTTGCATATCACGATCAATTGTTAAAATTAAGTTATTGCCTGGAACAGAATGTTCGATGACACGTTCTTCTTCAATATTCCCTTCTGTGTTTCTTTTTTGGATTCGAAATCCGTCTTGGCCACGAAGGGTCGTATCATAAAGGGATTCAATTCCACCTTTACCGATGAGTTGGTAGGTTTTGATTTCTTTTTCTTGTAAATCGCTAGTTGTTGGTTTTCCCACATAACCAGTCACATGTGAAAGTGCAGGTCCCATATGGTAAACTCGGGCCGGTGAAGAAACTAGATACACATATTTATTGATATTGTCGAGGACAAGAATTCGTTCTTGTTGTTCACGAGAAATCCCTTCTAACAGAACAAAAGGTTCTCTAGAACGAATTTTTTTGATCATCCTTGAGTCTTGGAGTTCTTTTTCGTAATAGACAATGGGGATTGAAAGTGCTTCACAGAATTTATAAATAAAATCTTTCACCTTTCTTGGATCATTCTTAAGTAAACTTGTATTTAGGATTACGTCAAGAGATGCAGAATTGGAAACTAAAGGTTGGCTTGTTTCAGGAGTGAGAAAGTTCCTATCAAAAATATTCCCGCGGTCTGCGGGAATGGATTCACTTCTCCGGACAAAACGTTCGGCTTTGAGAGAGTTTTCACTTCCTTGGACAATTTGTAAATTAAACAATTGTAGGATATAGGCAGTGAGAGTAAACACAACCATTCCTGTAAAAAAATAGAGTCGTTTACGGAAACTTGTTTCTAATCGAAATTCAGATGCCGACTGACTCATTGCCTAACCTCATCTGCATCCAATCGAAAAGCCCAAGAGAATAAAAAGAATAATGCTGGTCCGATGAACGCATTGTACAACGAAACATATAAAAAGGAATAACTTTGGTTCGAGTGAAAGAACATTAAAAACAATAAATAAGTTATGAGTCTTGAAAGAAGGGTAAACCCAAGAATATAAATTGTAATGGAAATATAGTTCTCTGTATAGGAACTTCGCATCACTTTACCAACGATGTAGCCGATGATGGCATAAGAAAAGGAATGGAGGCCAATTTTATAATATACAATATTATCTCCTCCTATTTCACCACCTAACGCAGTATCAGTGAGTAAGCCACCAAAAAATCCTAACCAAAGTCCATACAATGGTCCCTTTCTTAATGCAAAAAAGACCACAAAGATCACCATAAAGTCCGGACGAATTGCATTTCCTAATTCAAATAGATTGGATCCATTTAAAAAATGGGAGAGTAGTAATCCAATGATGATAAATAATTTATCTAAAATCATGGTGTTGTCTCCTTTGGACCTTCCTGCGTGGAAGGAGAAGGTGGGGTAGTCGGTGTTGAATCAGGTACAGTTGTATTCACAGAAGGTTTTGTATATTGTGGAGTTCCAAAAGTAGAAGGAAAGTTTCCTTGTCTTTTCTCTGGTTCTTTTCCTTTTTTGTTATAGTCTTTATCTTTTGGAAAATCGATTTCACCAAAATAAGGGCCATCAATTTGAATTGTTTTTTCCGCAGGCCACTCTTCTCGCCATTTTTCAGGTTGTTTCTTTAAAACGATCACATGTAAAAGTTTATCAAATTCGACAAACGGACGTAAGATGGCAGTTTTGAATGATCCGTTTCTTGGACCTTCTTCAATAATTGTTCCCACAGGAATTCCTGGAGGAAACACTCCAGATCCGCCTGAACTAAACACAGCTTTACCGATTTTGCTAAATCCTTCTGTAAACATTGTACCTGCAGAAGTGGGAGGAGGATTGGGGCCCATAGGAAAATTTCCTATGGCTTTTGGATCAATCACAATTCCCGAATCAATATAATCTAACAAAACATCGGTTCCGCGACCACTGTTTCCGTTAAGGGATGCCCAAAGGTTGGTTCCTGGAATGGAGACTCCCATTGAAAAGTTTGAATTGATGATGGGTTGGATGACAGCAGATCCTTTGGATACAGCGATGATTTTACCCACAAGGGCTTCGGTAAATTTCCCTTTTTCGTCAAGGGAACGAGCCACAACTGGCATATAAGGTTTGATTCCTTCTTCCGATCCTTTGTTGATAATGATGGTTCTATAAATTGCGTTCAAACGAACACTTAGTACTTCTGCTCTTACAGAAGGATAATCTAAATGGAGAGGAAAGTTTAACTCCTGCCTAAGGATGGCATTCTCGGCCTTCAACCTTTCTACATCTTTAGAAAGTTGGCGGTATTCTTCCATGACGTTCAAACAAGAATCACGCTCTTCTCGGACCCGCTCAAATGACTCGAGTTTGTTATAGCTACTTTTGATTAGGGATCCGAAGGAATCAAAGGACCCTGAAAAAAAGTCGCCTACACCCTGAAAGCTGGCAATCCCTCTTACCATGAAGTTGCCGTTCCAAATTAGGGAAGTAAAGGAAAACAGGAATACGAAAAGTAGGGAGAACAATTCGTCATTTTGATTGATGCGATTCCACTTCATGGACTTATGTCACATTAATTTTATCGGAAAGAATCTTTCAAGCGAGAATCAATTTTGGACAATTTTTCACTTCATGGACGCGGGTAGGAAATAAAGAGAGGCCGGCTTCTCCCACCGTGAGTCTCCCTGAAAGGTTTGGAGTCCTTTGGGGTTTCGAAAAACAGTTACCCGAACGTTTGTTGCCCTTGGTAGGGCACCCCCATGGAGTCCTAATTTCAGTCGGACTTCTCCGAGGCCTGGATCAACCACTTGTGAGAAATAAGTTTTTGTCCCTAATTGCACAACGGCAAATTCACGAATTCCAAAAACTGGCCTCGGGTCGTTTGCGGTTCCCAAAAATTTCGAAACCAAAGAAAGGAAACCTGGGAAATCTTTTGTATTTAGGGAAGATATATAACTGAGTAAATGTTGGCGGAGAAATTCTTTTGCGTGGTTGTGTGCAAGTAACACACGATGGCGACGATCCAATTGGGAGTAAAAGGACTGGAGAAGATCCCTTTCCTCTCGATTGCATCCTGCGCGAAAGGCCAGACGGTCGAGTCGTTTGCTATGCATACGCACAAGTTCGAACCGATGTGTGAAATAAGCGCTGAGCCGAAAGGAAAGATAAAAGAAAAGAACAAGGAGGATTAATTGTAACGAGGCAAATTCGGAATCACCCTTCCAAATCCAAACTGGTCTTTCAGGAAACATTGGAGATTAGACGAATGGGAAGGGATCGTTTGTTACTCGTTATATTGGAATCTAGAGAGAACAAAGGTTTGTATTTATCTTGCTATTCCAGATCTATGAGAATTCAAAATCCTTCATACTTCTCGAGAAAAAAAAGGTATTATGATTACTCCGAACCAGACGGATTATAAAGTTTTGTATAGGAAGAATCCAAGAGTCATTGGAAAGGCAATAAAAAATACACTGGCCGAGATCAATAAGCAGGATAACCAATTTGTTTTTTTAGATACACTAGGTGACTAGGATGGTTTCGATTATAACCAAGAATTCGTAGGATTAGAAAAAAAATCCATGATCTGAGTTATATATAATTTTTTTTAAGGTCTAGTAAATTGTCTTCCATGATTTAATGAAATAGTTCTTTGAAGTGATACTTAAAGAAAAGTTTATCGTTTAAATAGCTGTTCTACTTAAACGATGATGAGTCAAAATAGAATATCTTGTTGATTAAAAGCAAACAGATATTTGGGAAATTGTATCATTACAAAAATACAATAGTACTAAGTTTTTTTTAGAAAATATTATTTTGAAATTACTATTGAATTTGCAAGAAAATCATGCGGTGTCTTTTTCATTTTATTGAATAATATAAAAAGAATGGAAATTAGATAGTAATATAGAGACAAATTCGGAACTTTTTCTTGGTTATTGATTTCTTTATAATACTCTGAAAAAATGAGGTTAGAAAGTTTTTCCGAATTTTGGTTAAAAAAGATAACCATAAAATAAACATTAATAATAAAAAATAGATAAATGAGTATATGCGGAACTTCTCTTAAAAAAGCTTCTTTGAGTGATAAAGTTCCAAGTTCTGAGTTAACTACTTTGATTTTAACTGCTAACTTTCCGAATGTTCCGCCTAATTTGAATGTTAGAAAAATTCTGTAACTAATGAAGATGATCGAATATACTATTGTCGCGATAAAATAGTATATTAATCCGATTTGCATGGATTTGAAAATGAGAAATAGGTGAATTCCTATGAATGGCGACAAGATTAAAAAATCAACAATATGGGCTAAAAATCTTTTCCCTAGAGATGCGAGCACAAATTCTTGTTCGTTGGTAGTTTCGATTGAGTTCATTGATTGTCCTTAATATTCAATTATTTTTGCTGAATGGTTGAGTTCAGCGTTATATGATATAGGTGAATTGCTGTTAGGTCAAATTCTTTTTTAATTGTATTTGTTTTATGGAAATATCGGTTAACAGTTTCTCTGAATTTAGAACTGAATGGAATCTCTAAGGAAAGATTGGAGCGGAAAGCGCGGTCACGGTCTCGGGAAATGCCAAAACACCAAACTAATGTGAGGCGTCCTCTTTGTTCCTGCCTAATAAGGCGAAGAGGCCGAAGATGGGGCCAATTGCAAGTAGTAAGTAAAGATACTGAAAATTGACTTTGTCTGCGAAGATACTTGTCAGTTGGATGCTTACAATAGTGATTGAAAATCCAATACAATTTACTATGGTTAATGCAGATCCTTTGGAATCTTCCGGAGCATTCCCAGCCACAAGTGTTGAGAACATTGGTGAATCTGCAATGACTACAAGTCCCCAAAAAAATAGAAACATGATGAATAAAACAACCGATTCCGATGTTAAAAAAAATGGAGAAGTCAAACAACATAAACAAGATAAAAAAAGAGATGTAGTTGCAATCCTTCTTGCTCCGAATCGCTTGGAAAACAATCCACTGAACACACAGGCTATGGCCCCAGATCCAATGATCAAAAATGAAAATAATGATACGTTTAGATTCACATTCGGATAATTTCTGTTATAGGAAATAAGTATTACGGGGATAGAAGCCCATAAAGTATATAGTTCCCACATATGTCCGAAATAACCAAAGGAAGCTGCGCGAAAATTTTTATTTCTGAATGCATTTGTAAATGCGGCAAATTTTAATTTTTGATTAAATTTGCGATAAGGTCCATCAGGAACAAAAAAGAAAATACTCAATCCACCGCATAACGATAAAATTGTGGTTACATACAAAACGTATTTCCAAGGCAATCCAATTGTAAAAATTTTTAATAAATGAGGAAAGGCAGTTCCAAAAACTAGCGCACCAACTAGGAAACCCAATGATTTTCCGAGGCCAACTTGGAAGTAGTCAGAGGCTATTTTCATTCCAACTGGGTAGATTCCGGCAAGAAAGAAACCAGTTAAAAGTCTGAATGAAAGAATTTCGATGGGATTTATTTTTTCTATAGTAATTCCTAGATTAAATAGTCCTGCCAAAACGGAACATATAAAAAATACGAATGAAGGAGATAAGCGATCTGATATATTAAGCAATGCGAAAACTAATGTTCCAATAATAAAGCCAAACTGAATCGCGCTTGTTAGATTCGCTAAAAAGTTTTGTTCAAGATGTAAATCGTTCGCCATATCAGCTATTATTGAGTTTCCAGCAAACCAAAGGGAGGTACATAGAAATTGAGAAACTATGATTATTGGTAAAATATGCTTCATTTTTGATTTTGATTATCGTTGGTGCATTTAAAATTTTACTGAGAGAGTAAACAAGTTAGTCTGTTAAATCTACTTCTTCAAACATTTGTGTTTGTTGCCGAAACATCCAGAGTTTATCACTTGAATAAAAATTGATAAAAGCATCACGCATTTCAAATTGATAAACGCTTCGAAGTAATAAGTTTTCTTCGAATTGGGTTTCTGATGGCAAATCGATCACAATCATTCTGCGTGTTGTTGTGATGGCAACTTTGTCATAGAGGTTTGCAAAGGAGCGTATGATTTCTTGTTCTAAACTAATTGTTTCCCAATGATTTGTATAACTATTAAACAAATATAATTTTCTATCACTCATAACCAAAGCTGCTTTGTGCCCCATCGCAACACGGTACCGTTCCTCTCCAAAATGATGTCCTTTTTCCCATTCAGTACTTGAGTTACTAACACCTAATAGATTTTTTTGTGTGACTAAGATACAAAGATCACCATAACATTGGGAGTGCCAAATGTGTTCACCACGAGTGGAATAGGAAATTTCTTGCCCATCGGATAAAAATGCCTTATAGGAAAGATGTCCTTCTACAAAATTTAAAGTTGTCTGTATGTACGGATAGGCTGTGCGGTCTGTGACACGACTTTCAAAAGTGGTCACATGGCTATGGACAGGTGGTGGTGCATTGAGAATTCGATTGGCCTCGGGCGTCAGTTGGCGAAGAGGTGTGAGGCGCGTTTCATGGTTTCCTTGTTGATCATTTTTTGGATTTGCAAGAACAAACCAATTCGCAAAAATGCATCCGATCAAAATGAAACGTATAATTCCATACAACCAAATTCGCATATTGAATTTCATATAGGTAATAGAATCTTATACTGTGTCTTCAGACAACCATTTCTCCGTCTTAGACGGTGAATAGTTTTGTAGTGCAGAAAGGAGATCTTTCGAACTTTCTAGAACTTGTACGAGGTTGGCATTTTCTTTTTTTAAAAATCCGGAACTTACCATATTTTGAATGAGTGTTAGGAGGGGGTTGTAAAACCCATGCCAATTGAGAATGATGATGGGTTTATGGTGTAAACCTAACTGAGACCAGGTGATTGCTTCGAAAAACTCTTCCATGGTTCCAAAACCACCTGGTAACACAACAAATGCGTCAGACAAATCTGACATCTTTCGTTTTCTTTCGTGCATACTATCGACAAGGATGAGTTGATTCAAGTGGCTATGTTCGATTTCTTTCTTTTTTAGAAATTTTGGAAGTACACCAATTACCGATCCATTTTTTGACAAACAACCATTGGCTACAGCTCCCATTAGGCCGACACTGGCTCCGCCATAGACCAAACCAATTTGGTGAAATGCAAGAAGTTCACCTAATTCGTATGCTGCGGTCATAAAGTTTGGATCAAATCCAGGTGAAGAGCCACAATATACTGCAATGTTTTTAAATTGTGTCATCTGTGGATTGTTTTTGGTAATAGATTGTGTTTAAAATTAAGTTGTTTATATCAATGTCCTGCATTCCGTGGTGGTTGATTCGCAAAAAACTTTTTCTACGTGCTTCGATAAGTTTATTAATCAAAATTTGTTTATCAATTGAATTGGAAAAAAAATCCAATGGATGTATGATATCGGACTCTCCTCTATTTTGAATCATTTTTTCTAATTCTGTCATTAGTTGGGAATCGGAAAAATCATTGTTACTCTCGCCATATTTCTTTTTAAGTTTCCCAATGAAAAAACTATAACTTTGATTTTTCACATAATTTTGTTCACTATGAAAATAATCTTCAGTTTCTTTGGAAAGGGATTTTGGATTTAGATTTAAATATAGATCTTTTCCTACAGGACCTACATTATCTAATAAAATATAAGTTCCATTGACAAAGGTCGTATGGTCTTGTTCTGTTTTCAAGATTTCAGATATATCATTGGCGCAATCAGGTGTACAAATCCTTCTAAGGATGCTTGTCATTGATTGCCGTAGTTTAATATTTGTCTCTGTTTTGAGTAATTTAAGTAAATGCGGAACACTTTGGTCGCCGTATACTCCATAAAGATGTGTTCTTTGTGCATGTGCATCGACCAAAGCTACATGTTGCGGAATAAAAAATGTTCTACTTTCGTTTCTTAAAAATCTTTGATCAATTAAATTCAAAAAACCAGGAATACTTTTTTCGCTGAGGAACAGTGCTAATCGAAAGTACTGTTGGGTATTTTGTATAATAGTTGGATTTCGAAAGTCAATTGCTTCAAACGTTTGGGTTATTATTTGTAAGTCGCAGTTTGGATCTGAATTTACTAAGTACCAACTTAAATCTAAAAGAATCATTTGGTTTGGCGTTTTAGAAGATAATTCTTCTTTTAGTTTGTTTTGGATTATGGGAATTGATACGGACTTTTTTTCTGCAAATTTTTTCCAGTTGGAATCCATCAAAGAATTGAATTCTTCAATTTCTTTTTTGTCCTCAGAATCCTTAATGGTTCGGATGGATTCAATGGATTGAATGACTTCCTCTTCATACGTTTCTGCAAGTAGATTGATGTTCGTAAATAGCAATAAATAGATGCACCAGTGTTTCATTTTTCAAATCCATAAATTTCTTTTGTAGGAAATTCCCATTCTGGAGTTCGGAATGAATTGTTTTTCGGAACTTCAAACCAAGGGGTATAGTTACTTTCTGACTTTAGAATGTGCATTTCCTGAGAAGGCATATAACTTTGTGCCAAAAGAATTAAAGTTTGTCCACCTTTTCCTGTTAATTGGTCTACTATCAGAACCACATGGCCTGGGGAACCTGCTTCGATCCAAACGTCGCCTGGTTTAATTTCGCCAATTTGTTTTTTCTTTAATTCGGATTTTAAAGAAATGGTTCCGGCGTAAGTATAAATAAATCGTAAATATTCCTCGAATACATCACGTCCAGTTCCTTGTTTAAAATTCCCTTTTTTCCATTTGGATTTGTTTCCAATGACTTGTAATCGTTCTCCCTTTGAAAATCTAGAAAAATTAACTTCCATTCCATTGCTGATTTTAAATTTAATTTTTTCATATTGTTTTAAGGAATAAAAATACTCTGCTCGTAGTTTCATCACTGCATCTGCACATTGGATTAGGTCTGCTTTTAGGAGCGGAAAATCCAATACAGCGGCATGGACTTCGTTGGTTTTGGTCCTTCCATCAAAAAGTCGGACAGGGCTACCTTGGCGTTTTAAGGGAAAGCTTTGTAAATAGGTTGCAAAACTTTCGTTTGAATATCGAACTCTTTTGAATCCCTCTGGTGGTGGAAACCGTTCTATTATGGAATCTGCATATAGATTTTGTAAAAAAAATGAAATGGTTATAAGAAAAAAAAACAAGGAAAAAAATATAACTGTTTAATTAGACCAGTACAAGCTTTTGATTGGATTTTTTTCGATTTCATTTTGTAATAACCAACTTAATCGATTCTTCGAGCCAAGCATCTTTCGCATTATCAAAGTTAGCAGTTTTTGTTACAATTTTTTCTGGAGTGAAGGTTCCTGATAAAATATAAGGATACAAAGCCTCAATGGATTCTTTTGATTCCACACGTCCCAAATGAATTTCCACTCCTTGGTTATACATTTCTAAATAAGGAATTTCCCACTGGTTGGTCCAAAAAATAGAAGCGGAACTAAAGATTGCATTTCTTCCAAGAGAACGTAATGCAAAATCCCAACCAGATTTCTCTGCTGATGCATCACAAACTAAATCATATTTTTTTGTTGGTTTGGGAAATTGGGAATAATGTTCAACGGGGATTCCCAGAGATTCTGCCAATTGAATGCGCTCAGAATTTGTATCAACGTACAACACTTCCGCTTTTTTTGTTTGGTGGAGAAACAATGCAGTATAAAGTCCAATACTTCCTGCAAAACCTCCAACAACCAAAACTTTTGGATCTTTTTTTTGGTTTAAAAATCTTCCTGCAAGTTTCCAAACTTCTGCGATATTATCACTTAGGCTTGCGATTCCTATAGCGTCGATTTTTTTGTCAATTTCGAATAGCATTTGTTTTGCGAATGGAATTTTAATTTCATCTGCAATGGCTCCACCAAAAGAATGAGCACCTGGTGGCATTCCATACCCAGAAGTATAAGGTACAGATTCGCAAGAATTGGAATGATGGTGTAAACAAGCCGGGCATGTCCCACAGGAAATTTGGAAGGGACTAACCACAGTCATTCCCACAGAATATAAATTTGCTAAATCTTCGGAGACTGATTTGATTTTGCCAACAAACTCGTGTCCAACGGGGAAAGGTGCACGAAATAAAGTTTCGCCGCGAAGGATAGGTAAATCCAAATCACAACGGGCAATTGAAATTGGTTCCACAATCACTTGGTTTTCCCCTGTGATGCTGAGTGGTTCTACTTCCTCCCACTCTAAAATTCCTTTTTTGCGAAACATTAATCGACGCATAAAATACCTCTCGTGTACCGATTGGTCTATTTATTAAAAGAGTCCGAAAAGAAACAACTAGAATTGTTTAAACCAATCTGGGACTTTGGGCAGTTCTGTTTCTTTCCATGTCCAATCTCCGAGAACTGTAACAATGGGTTCGTTAGAATCAAGGGCGAGAGTTAAACCGCGACTTAAATCTTTCCTTTCCGTTGGACGATATGGTATTTCAAATTGTTTTTGAAAGGTTTCTTTTTCATGTTCCCAAGCATAAGTAAGAAAAAAGTCCATAAATTTCTGGCCTGAGTTTTCATACCGACTTTTTAATGTTAGTAGGTCTTGATTATTAGTTTTTTTCATTGTTCGTTGGAGGACAATTGATATTCCTCGAACACTTTTTGAGAAAAATGTTCCTGCTCTTACAATCTTTCTTTTTTGAGGATTTTCCAATGCCCAAAGATCCGCTTTGTATTTGGCAATTCCCATCGACCCGTAAAAAGACAAAGTATGGCTCAACCAATAAAACGCTGAATAGGCGACTGTAAGTTCTGGTTGAAAGATTTGTTCCAACTCTAATAGAGGATCATAACAGATTCCTAAAGTTTCTTTAATTTGGTTGGGTGTAGACTCAATTATGGGAAATCCCACTTCACCAAGTGCAGGTGTATAAATTATAGCTTTAAAATTAGGTACAATGTTTTGAGTTTGCAGATCCTCTGCAATTTTCTGTGAAATTCCCTGTGTAGCTGTTTTACCGAAAAAAGTAAGATCAGCATTCGACACAGGTTCATTTGTTGTAGTCGATGTTATGATAAAGGCTGACGGATCCTTTTCTTTGAGGCAAGTGATGGCACTTTGGCCTGCCTCCCCCGATCCTCCGATGACCAAATATTGATTTTGTCTCATGAATTCCTGCCTGAATGGTTAGAAGATTTGAATTTTCGATTGATCCGTCAAAACTGTCCTGTTTTATTTATCGGAACAAGCGAAATATGAAAACGATCTTATCCTGTTCTAATTGTTTTAGTGGCCATTCTGTTTCAACTTCCAAATTGGAAGGTAAAAAAGGGAAGTATCGCTGCAAAAAATGTGCTTCGTGGAACCATTTTGATTACCACACTGATTTTTCTTCGTCGGCATCCGACTCACTCGTGTTATATGATCTTAAATTTAAAGATCATATCCCTGAACACAAATTACAAGGCCAAATTTTTGGTAGGTATACTACAGATTTTATCTCTGACTGGTCAAACGAGGAACTTGTATTTTTAAAAGATGAGGAAGGAAATGAAAACGATTTGCGTATTTCTATTTCAGGTTTACCAGAAATCATTCGATTAAAAAATTTTATTTTCGATATTACAACAGAGTCTCCTTCTAAGTCTCTAAACATAATTATCAATCAAAATGTAAATGTTTCACCAGTAAGATTATCAATCACAGTCGATTTACTAGATGAACATTCAGTTTCAGGGAAATTGTATTTAGCAATCGCTGATGAATGGAATACATTGTTGCATGGAAGTTTTACAGCTACACACATTTATAAAATTCAATTTGACGAACACGGAGATTCAGATAAAAAACTTCCTGGTTTTATTTCAAATGAACTCAGTGCAAAAATTTATGCATTGTCAGGAAATATTTTATCTCTTCAAGAATCATTTTCTCTTTTGGACCAATTAGGGAAAGAAGAACTTTTAACTTTGGTAATGTACCATTGGCCAGAAAATCAATCTACAATTTCGGAAGTTCATTTTAAAGAAGGAAACTTACAAGTTGTGTTTCAACTTACACAAAAAAAACTTAATGAAACATTGATTTTCCTTTTATCCAATCAAGTTGTACCAAATCAAAAACATTGGCGACTCATCCATGATGTTGTCTGCCATTCTGATGGCGAACCACTGTTTATTCCTCTCTTAAAACACAAGTTTCCAGATGGTTATGAAATTAATTTAGGTTCTAGTTTGGAATTAAAAAATGACGATAAAACTTTGGATTGGTTGGATTCAGATGACATTTATCTCTTGGATTCCTTTGTTCGTACAGTAGGCTCGCTCGACTTTGTCATTAATGATTCAATTCGGAATCCATTGGGTTTTTCACTTTTACAAGAATGTTTTGTTCGTGCTAGATACAAATCATGTATGCGTTTGCTGGAACGCGGGGCTGATCCAAACCAATTGGATGCCAATGGAGAATCTGCAATTTTTAAATTATGCCAAGATAGTACACTTCGATTGCAAGAAAAAACATCATTAATGGATGAATTGATCAGACGGGGAGCAAAGGTAAATCTCCAATCAGTGAATGGAATGACTCCTTTACATTGGTGTTCAGTTTTTGGAGAACCTAGTTTGGCCAAAAGGTTAATCAATGCTGGTATAGATATTCACACAACAGATAACAGTGGTAGTACGGCACTTCATGAAGCATGTAAGTTTGGAAATTCTGCTGTACTTGCTTTGTTATTAGAATCAGGTGCCAAATCCAATGCTAAAACAGTCGATGAAAAAACTGGTAGGGATCTTGCCTTTGAAAATTTGGAAATTGCTGATTTGGAAGGTGATGAAGAGAAAAAGGACAGGTGCCAACGAGTTCTTTCTCTCTTAGATGTTTACGGAGGTTAGGTTACCTTTTCTTTTTTAAAGACAAATCCTTTCAAAAATCGTAGTATTAAATACAAAACAAATCCTGCTGGACCGAAGTAAAATGTGAGGGCCAAAATAGGAACAAGAATCCATCGGTTCATTCCCACTTTACTTCCATCTTCCACTTCCCAGGTTCCTAAAAATAAATCAAAGGCTAGATAATGGATCCAACCTGCAAGTAAGACGTAGTCATTGGCAAATAAAGAGCGTACCGATTCCAAACTCGAAAAATTTCCTTCTGCTTCTCCACTTCCTATAAGGATCAAAAAAATATAAACTCCACCAAGAATAAACCCTGATATAAAAAATCGTAGAAGACGAATCACCTTTAGTTGGTTCGGTGAAAGAATTAATACTAACCAGGAAAGGAGCGTAACGCCGTTGGCTATTTGAAAAATTAGGGAAGGGCTCATACAGTTACCTCATTGTGAAATACTTTTGGTTGTGAAACTAATTTGAAAATACAAATAGAAACCATCAAAATACAGAATCCATAGATACTTGTATACATAGGGTTCCATTGAAACACTGATTCTCCCTTTAAAGTTTGTATGACCATCACCACATTCATTAATAAGAGAGAAATACCAGTAAGCCTTACTAATAATAAATTTTGATTGAAATTTGTTTTTCCTAACAAATATGCGGAAAGAAATACAAAGATTTGCATTACATGCATTCCAAAAAAGTGGGGAACTCTCATATCTCCCAGTTTTTTATCCCAACCAAAGAAAAATAACAAACCACCTGAATTTCCTGATCCGAAGTTATGGGATCCACTCGTTTGAAAGATTCCCTGTTTCATGGATTCTAGCTGTTCGGGACGAGGGGAGGTCATAAAAAATCCAATGAT
This sequence comes from Leptospira harrisiae, assembly GCF_002811945.1. NCBI lineage: Bacteria > Pseudomonadati > Spirochaetota > Leptospiria > Leptospirales > Leptospiraceae > Leptospira > Leptospira harrisiae. The sequence continues at coordinate 328,906 of NZ_NPDX01000002.1, forward strand.
CATCCCAAACCCAGCGATCGTAAGCCCCCAAACCAAACTTTCTTTTACCGACAAAGGTATAGATTTTTTTCTAAAGATTTTATATCCAATCCAAAGATGGAAAACCCAAAATATAGAGATACTGATTCCCATGATAGAGAAAATAATCTGGTTCCAAGTATTGGTTACATTGAAGTGACTCATCTCTCCGCGTGCGGCTTGTAAGGTGATAAGGACAATTTCGATCAGGGCCGTAATGGTTAAAACAATTTGAATTCGGCGATTGAATTTCCAATCCTTTAGAAATTTCATCAATACCCAAATCGTGGTAAAGGAATACAATCCCAGAGATAGGGAAAATTTTAAAGGTTTGATCCAGACATTTGCCCCCAAAAGGGTTCTTGTGTCCAAAAATAGGAGAGGAAGGATGGCAACAGTGAGTACTGCCATAGCGATCCCATTCCAAAAAAGTGGTTGTTTTCTGTAGTCATCGAATTCCATAATGTAGACAGTGTATATATAGATGTAGGCTCTGTCAACATTAAAGTATACACCGTAAACATTTTATTATGAATCCAGCCAAAAAAAAACAATCTCTTCCTAAACTAAAATCCACCAGTTCCACCAAACCAAGCGGTTACCATCATGGAAATCTCCGGGAAATGGTTTTGGAACATTCGAAGAAGGTTTTGGAAACCACAGGTGTCTCTTCTTTGAGTTTGCGAGATATTGCTAATGATTTAGGAGTCAGTCATACCGCCCCCTATCGCCATTTTCCCAAAAAAATGGACCTTCTCCAGGCACTAGTGACCGAAGGTTTTCGTGAATTATCCGAGGCAATGGAAAGGGCATGGAACCATGCAGAAGATCCGTTAGAAAAAGTTAGAATGGCAGGAGTAGAATATATTTTCCTTCTCCTTAAAAATCCAAGAAGGACAGAACTTATGTTTGGTGGTGAAATTTATGTTTCTGGTGATCCTGTTTCAGATGATTTGAGAGAATGTGGAAAACTCGCATACATGGGAATGTTCAAGATTGTTGAGTATGGCCAAAAGTCTTTGAAGTTAAAAAACTCAGTATCTACTGATACTTTGATGATGAGTTTTTGGAGTGGAGTTCATGGATTTGCTGTATTGAATGAACGTAAGTGGAAACAAATCAAATCCAAAGAAGATGAAGAATCTTTTCATAAAGAGGTTAATCAAATTTTAGAGATTATGATTGAGGGAACCCGTCTGTAAAATAGATGACGTGACTTGATATGATTGTATCATTTCCTTCCGATTCCAAAGAGACTTCCATCTCCACTGGATAATCTTTTAAAACCATAATGAGGCCAATTCCGGAACGATGAGGATCATTTTCCTTCGTTTCTAATTTTTCAATATACAATTTATCTAAGTCTTTTGCAGAAAAAATTTCTTTTAAACTTGCCTCATAAGCCACAACATTTGATTCGTTTGTTTTGTTACGAACATATATCTCAAAAGTTTTGCCTTTATGAATGAGAGAGATTTCAATATCTGCTTTTTTATCATAAGAATACTTGGCAGCATTTTCCAATAGTTCATTGAATACCGTAGAGATAGAATTAACAATCTCCGAATTTTTCATATCGATGGATTCATTAGGAATATTGGGTAAAAAAGAGAACCCGTAAAAATATCCGATAAAATTGGAAAGAATTCCGATTCGACGCCAATAACGCATTAAATCCATGGGTTTTAAATGGATTTCGATTTTTGAACTGGGCTCTTGGTTGATAAGATTTGCAGATTTAAAATTTCCGTATTTTCGCATAGTCTTAGTTCAACTAAGGAATTTAGACTATTTATTTCAATATCGCAAGCGCTTTTTCTAATGTACGTTGCATTAATCTGCGTTCTTCGGGCTTTGCACTCAGTTTATCAAAATGTAAAATGGGTATGTGGATACCTTATACAACCGTGTTAGTCGCTTTTACGCATAATCATTATGGTAATGTCATCATAAACATCCATTCCATCAATGAAGACATAAATATCTTTAAAAATTGCATCTAAAATTGCGTCGGTTGTTTTTAGTTCTGCATGTCTTTCCAAAGATTCGATTAAACGATTGGAACCAAATTGTTCTTTTTTTGGATTTTCTGCTTCTGTTGCCCCATCGGTATATAAAAGGATCATGTCTTTTGGGTGGAGTGGGATTTGTTTTTCATGAATAAATTCATCAATGGACTCTGTAAGACCAACTAACATACCATTTTCAGCAGTATCCATGATTTCAGTTTTTTTCGAAGCATAGCGGTAGACCATAATGGTTTCGTGCTGTCCTGCCGTAGTAAATACTCCGTTTTTATAAGAAAAGAGTGCGAGTGTTAGGTTTCGAACGTCATTCATTCTCACATGGATATTAGAAAATAAAATGGAATTAATAGAGCGAAGAGATTCACTTAAAGAGATGACTTTTGAACGTAATGTGGTGATGAATGCAGATTGAGTCATCAGCATCACAACGCCAGAAGCAAGACCATGGTCTGTAACATCTCCGATCCCGATATACACTGTCCCATCTTCATGGTGGACTACATCATAATAGTCTCCACCTACTTCCTTTGCAGCATCCATTCTGGCGGAAATTTCTAATTCTCGAATCTCTTTTAATTCCTTATTACGGGGTAGTACCATTGCTTGAATCTGCCTAGCTACTTCCAATTCCATACCGAGATGCATATTTTCTTCTAGGATGGCTTGTCTTTCCGCGTTAAAAATTAAGTCTGCTTGTTCATGAGTGGTGCGAGAAGTATTCCGGATTGCATATAGTATTAATCCACCGGTAACGATCATGTAAAGAAGGATGAGAAAGATACCCATAGGAACGGCGCTAACTAAAAAGAATGTGCTATTTTCTTCTAAGAAGTTTGGTTTAAGATAAGAAGACAACTCGATGAGTTTTGTATTCATATCGGACATCTCTGGATAAAAGTAAATGGTTAAAGATGCATACTCTACAATCAGGACAATGACAGCAGAGATGATAGCTTTCGTATTATTGCGTATCGAAGCAAGTGCGATTAGAATAAAAAAAACATAGATCATTGGAGCCGCATAAACAAGGCTTGGATTTTTTTGAGCCTGTGCGGTATATCCTATAACGAAAGTTAGTAGAGTAATTTCTAAGAAGGAAGATAAAAATTTAAAGATTTCAAGGTATTTGCCAGATTTATTTAACGAATAAAGAACAATAAAGTTATAACAGAGAAGAATTAAGATGGAGGAAATTTGGTAATAGAATTCAACTACAGGACGGCCAGAAAGCAGCCCCAAAGTGGAAAAGATAAATATCATTCCTAGGAAGAAGAATCGAAACTTTGTTGCGAAAATTTCTGCTCGAAATTCACCTTGGTAGGCAATCTCATTTAATTGTTTTTTGTAATAGTTAGAAAGAACGAATCGATTTTCTTTGGGAGGAGATTGCTGCATAGAGTAAAGGTTTCTTTATATTTCGTTTGTGAGAATGAGGAAAGTTATATTTAACTTTATACATTTTGTTTAAATTGCAAATGATTTTTTATAATCTAAAGATTACGAATCAAAGAAGCTACTTTCTATGTTTTTTAAATCAATTATGAAGATGGATTTTATTCTAAATTTCAATTAACATTGTACCAATTAAGTTGTGGTTTAAGAAATTTCCAAAACCACTTGGTCCCAAAGTTTTTTGAAGTTAGATAGAGACTTTGACTGCCAAGAAACGTTGAGGGATCCTTGGATTTTGATTTGGCAGGCAGCACTTTTTCTTGAATCAATAATGAACATGGACAGGGTAGTGATTCCTGAGCTGTTTACAAATTGTAAACCTCTGAAGTCCAAGGTTAACAAGGACCCTTGGCAAAGTTTAGCTGCGTCTCTTAAGAATATTTTTAAGGGTTCATAAGCCGGTAAGTTCTGCAAGCGGATGGATCCAGTGAATTTGACGGTTTTAGTGGCTTCGTCGTATTGAATGTTGTAATCTAAGTCTTTGATTTCCATGAAGCTTCGCCTATTATATCTCTTCTACGTTGATAATTGCTCTTACCATGATTTCATGAGTATCGGCATCGATCTCAGTGAAACTATAACCAAATCTGACACGGTAGTCTTTTAACATCATGAGAAGTCCAAGTCCTGAATTGGTATCGCCGTCTACTTTGGTTTCGAGTGTAGAAAAATACATCTCCTCCACGTTCTCCGACAAGAGTTTATTTACAAAAAGCTCAAAACTATCTCGTAAGGTTTTTGACGCCACATTTAAAACATCGATCCTTAAAAGATTTCCATACTGTTTCAATTCTACGTTGATTGTGCCTTCTCTCGCTTTTGAGAATTTAGAAGCATTCTCCAAAAGTTCGTTAATGATGGTAGAGAGAGCGTTGGCTTTGGCCTCACTTGCCTCGTAACAATAGGAATAAAATCCAGCAACAAAGTTTGCTGTGAGCCCGCACCTTCTCCAATAAGTGGTCATATCGATTGGTTGGAAAATCAATCGAAGTTGGCCATCAGCAGGCAAATTTTCTGGAATGATGTGGTAATCCCCGATAATGATGGGTGCCTTTTGATTCAAGTTTGCCTCCATTTATTTTTGGAAATTCAACGAGGGTATGTCGTCATTGCTATCATTCGACGCAATAAAATCGATCCTTGTGAGCCATCGAAATCCCAAATTTTCTATCACAAAAGTAGTAGAATCCCAGAAAGGATCGAGGAGAAGTTTGAATAGGTTTGCTAGTCCTGGCAACTTCGGCATCTCATCCCTTTTGGATATTTTTTGTGTGTATAGGTTTTCTCTCAAAGGAATAAACGTCAGAAGTGGCTTTAAAAAAAGAACCCTTTTTTAAAGATCGGTCAACTGAAATACGTATCGCTTTTTTCTGTTTTTTTTAGTAAAAACTCGAAGGGGCTATGGATCTGAAATAACGATCATAGAATCATTGGATTTCGCGTGCAACCACTCCGTCGATATCACTGCCATTATAACTTCCTGGGGGCCATGGGAATTTGTTCCCAGGATTTCCTGGATTGTTTACGTTGCTTGCCGAAGTAATTTTGATAAATTTAAATCCATTTGTTTGGATATTGGTGACAAGTGCGCCGTCACAATTGGTATCGTTCGGATCTGTTGGATCCAAATTGTCTAAATCAAATCCATCTCCGCCACCTAACAAAAACAATCCTCCTGTGTTGATAAATAAATCTTCGTTGGAAAAAGGTTTTGTTGTCATATTGTAATATACAGGTCGTAGGCCACCAAATTTTGTCCAACTGGATAACAAATTTATGTTTCCAGCCGTATAACTTGGGTTAAATCCACAGTAATTTATATTGTCAATCGACACTTGAACCACAGATGGGTCCATCGCATATGTATTGGTTTCATCGGAAATTCGAAAACTATTATCATAAACAATAAAGTCGTCACCGAAAGAATTTTTTACGGTTTTGCCGCCCCAACTGAGAACTATCGAGGCACCGGGTCCTGTAATTTCTAAAGCATAAACATCCAGTGATCCCACAAGCTCGCCTGCGCCACAAACTCCGTTGACTGCTTTGTTTGAGTCGGAAAACCCAGAAATATTTGCACTCGCACTAACGACTGTCGTCGCGATGTTAATGTCGGACGGTAAAGGAGATTTGGGACATGCGGTAGCACTGTTTGCCGCATTCAGTAATGGCAATAGAGCAGCTAGGCTTTCTTCCGCAGTTCCCGATGCAGATGGTTTGCAAACAGAGAAGGATACAAAAATCAAGAGAAACATTAGACATAATGTTTTTGTTTTCAAATGTTTTTGCATCACATCTCCTAGTTTTAGAAACTATTTCTTAAAGTCCAGTCCAAGTTGAGTTTTCAGTTCTTGAAAGAGCTCTGCTGAATGTAAATCCACCACAACCATTGGTTGCGTAATTAGCTGAATTACTTGTAACCGTACTTGCTTGTACTTCTGCAAGAGTTGCCTTCCCAGAAACTGCTTCACAAAAATAAAAACATTTAGAAGCACCAAGTTCACAACCTGAAGTGGTAACAGCAGTATAATCTATTCTTCCGTAAGTAGAGTTTGCAAAGTTATTTCCACCAGGTGTGTTTTGGTAGTAAAGTCTACGAGTCGCTTTGTCAAAAGAAAGAATTCGGTAGGCCGTATCTCCACCACCAAAGTAGTTTGCATTGGAGTTAAATCCAGAAATAATACTTCCTGATCCGTCAGGGTTAGTAGCAATGATGAGTCTTCCATTTGGAGTTCCTGTCATTTGTCCACTTGCATTATAAGTAAAACCTGCGTTCCACTGTCCATTGTATTCCAATAAAAAAGAAGTAGAGAGTGCTCCACCGGCAAGTAAACCCACCAAAAGTTTGTTATTTGCGTCTGATTCCGAAACTTGTTTTTCTGTTTGGCAGGCAATTAGTTGTGCTAGTAGAACCAAAGATAAGGCAGTGGTTTTGAAAATTTTTTTCATAGAAAGTCTCCTAAGGATTGAAAATTTGGGGAACTCCGGCCAACGATAAACAAATTGTTGTTATATTTTAAGTAAAGGAACTTAAAATATAAATATTGTTTTGATTGTTTCGGGTGCCCCGATGCCTTCGGGGCCCCTTATCCAAATGGAGGACATTTGGAATCAGTGTGTAAAGTTCCATCACCACGAGGTAGACTTTACGGGGAAGATCTGGCTCACCAAACTTTGATTTGGATTACAGTTGCGGGTCAGCACAGGAATTGCACCTGTTTCCTCCCTGAAGGTATTTCCCAGATTTTTGCCAAAGGTGGAATTGTCAAATTTTTAAACCAACTTGTCGTGTGCCTGAGATTCATTTGAAACAGAAATGACTTGGAATTGTAGCTAAAATCTCAGGTAAACTTTTGCAACCAAATTGGTTTTTGGGGCACTGACTGTATAAGAGGAAAAGTTATGTTCTATTATGTGGGAAGATCAATTGGATTTGTGCTGATGTGGATTGTCGTGAAACCAATGCGTTTAAAATACGGGCACAAAAAAGTTGAAATTCAAAATGATCATATCTTACGGAAGTTAAATGGAAAATCAGCAATCCTGATTTCAAACCACATCAAACCAAGGAATAAGTTTTTAAAAGCGATTACGATGCCTTATGATGCCTTTGTGATTCGAGGGGTTCTGAAACGTTATGGTATTTATACAACCGCACTTACTAGCTACGATTCTGGAGTTTCCAATAAAGGGAAAAAAAGAAAATGGTTACATAGAAAAGAACAATTGGTGAAAGGAATTGTAAAGTCTATAGATTTGATTCCACTGAACCGAAGTGAGTCAGATCCTACCACGATTAAAGATTTTAAACGTAGAATTGGGCGTGGTAACTTGGGGATTGGAATTTTTCCTGAAGGCACTTGGTATCGCGGATTTCGAAAAAGTCGAAAATTATATCCCGGTATGGTGGTTTTGAGTAAACGCTATAACTTACCGATCATTCCTTTGTATCTTGATGCATATAATTTAAATAAACCCATTCGATTGTCTGTTGGAAATCCAATTTGGGAAGTGACTGATGCACCAGAAACTATCAATTACATTCGAAGTGAACTCATTCGGTTGAAAGACAAAGGAACTTCTGTTTCAATTACTAAAGTAAACGAAGAAATATTAGATGATGAAAATGAAGGTATGGAAATTTCACCAGTAGGTTAGATTTCTTTTTTACTTAGAAGTTTTTGGAAATAGGAAATTCCTTCTTCAATGGGATTTCCTGAACCTTTTCTTTTTCGAAGCATACCTGTCATATCCAAAACGATCACTCCATACATCCAACTCCACATCATACGAGCAATGGCTGGGTATTCGTTTTTTGGATAAGGAATTTCACCGGATTCAAACCCAATACGAACAGTTTCTAAAAAGAAACGATAACTTTTTGGCAATTGAGGGAATGCTTTTCTATGTACACCACCGTAATCAGTCACAAACATAACTTTGTGTAATTCGCGATTGTTACTTGCGAAGTTGAAATAAGCACGAGCAATGGCAGCTAATTGTTGGAAGGCAGATTTTGTGTCCACTTCCATACTTGCTTTTTTTAACATGGAAAGGAGTTCATCCTCACCTGATTTGATTAAATCTTGGACAAGGTCAATTTGGCTTTCATAATAGGAATAAGGACTGGCAACACTACAACCAAGTCTGTTGGCAATTTTTCGCATAGAAAGACCATCCAATCCTTCTTCCTTTAAAATCAGGAGGGATACGTTTCTAATTTCTTCACGAGAAAGGCTATTGCGAATCCGTCTTTGTTTATTTGAAGTTTCCAACATGGACTTGAATCAATCTGACCTCCATCGTATTCAAATCCAGCTAAAAATCGAACGTTTTTCTTAAAAAGCAGCGTTGATTTGGGCATAGGCCATATATGCGTCTTTTGCCAATTGGTTTTTGCCTTGTAAGTAGTTTTGGTTCCATTCAAAGGATTGGGTGGTTGTATTGTATTGAATTTTGCTATTTCGGTAATTGCGTACCGAGTCACCTGCATTCAAATACCCAAAGCCCATCCACAAAGAAACAAAGTCGTTTATTTGTCCGTGCCAAGTTACATCCACTTCCGTATAAATTCGTTTCCCAAGGGCATAAGGAGAGGAGTAGGAATTATTCGAATAGTTCTCCGTACTCCCTTTGTCAGAGGAAACTGGATAAGGATTTTTTTCTCCCAAATTACTCGTCGAGTTGGCCGCACCGCTAATGGCATACCATGCATCTTGTTTTTCCGCTTTATCATTTTGGAAATAAGTAACTTGGAATTCTCCAAAGGAATCAGTTTTATAACTGATACTGATAGACTTTGAATAAAGATTCTGAGCGTTGATATTTTCAGAAATTCCGGCCACACTGTTGAAATAGGGGATCACTCCAAATCTTGGATTGGCGAGAGTTTGGAAAGTAGATATAGAAGCATCGGCCCTATTTTTATCACCAGAAGCATACAATACTTGTCCACCTAACCGTAGTTTTTTGAAGAACGTATAACCAGTTTGAAAGACATGCATTTGTCCCGTGTATTTTTCTCTTTCGGTTCTTGAATTATCATATTCATTCGGTAAGAATTCTTTTAAATACGGGTCTTGGATTCTTCGACCACTCGTACCAGTTTGGAATGCGGATTCCCAAGTAAAGTCCCATGATTTTCCTTCCGGAAGAAAATTTCCTTTGGTTCGATTGGTCAGACGAAAACCAGTTGTGATGAGGTTTTGGTTTTGTTTACTTCTGTTTGTTGCCAGTGGATCATCATTGGAAGATGCTGGAAGTCCGGTCACAGGATTCACTGGATTTTTTTTCCATTTGCGAACCACTCCTAAGCTATAAAGATCCAATGTCACCCAATCAGGAATGGTAAAACTATTATACGTTCCCAGAAGAGTTGTATCAGTTCCTGTTGCTGCAGAGTTGAGTTTGGAATCATTGGCAGAAACTACTCCGTTTGTTCCACTTTGGGTCCAGTAAGGCCGAGCCATGAGAAAGTGGACTTTAAAATTGTCGTAGTTGAACATGAGCCTTGCCCCATCAAAGGAAAGTCCATTCACTGTCCAGTTTCCTCCACCAATGATCCGTTGGTCGCCGTAAGCCCAAATTTGTCTTCCGATTTGAAACTTGGAATGAAGGGGAAGTTGGTTGAGTGTCACAAAAGCTTCTCTTACGCCTGTTTGGTTTAATGAAACTGCATTTGTTTGGTTCTTTGAATAGATATCTGCCGTGTTGTTAAAAAAGTTAGCTCGGATGTCTCCTGAGGAAGCAGGCGATTCTCCTCCCCAAACTCGAGCATCTTGAAGTGTTACTTTTGCTTGTACATAAGGACTAGGATCAAAAATAAAATAAATCGAAGATGTTTGTAAGGTTCTGTCAATATAACCTTTGTCAGAGGCATTAAAATCCAAATTGTATCTGGATTCTTGTCTTGGTCTTAGATACAATCCAAAACGTAATACATCGTTTAACCAAAATTGTTGAGAGTTTGCCGAATGTTTTGACAATTCCGGCTCTACAAACATATGACGATTGTATTCTGGATCGATCCCCTTTTCTTTCATCGTGGAAACATAAGGTTTGGGTGTTTGGACCGTGACTTCGGGAGTTTGTGTTTCTGTTGGTTCTGCCCTAGGTCTTGTTAGCGGCATAATAACCGCTAACAATAGAAAATAGAAATAACCTTTTGAACGTTGCATGTGATATCTCCTTTTCCTTAGGTGATGTTTACTCTGATTAAGTGGTTCCCGCAATTACTTTTAATATATAAAAGTATAAGGGAATTCCAATAATAATATTGATTGGGAACACAATGGACAATGCCATTGTTAGGTAAATGCTTGGATTTGCCTCTGGAATGGATTCCTTCATGGCAGCAGGGACTGCAATGTAAGAAGCAGAAGCGCAAAGAACTACAAACATCAAAGCATCACCAATTGGCATTTGAATGATTTTTGTAAGTAGGATTGCGATGACTACGTTGATTGCCATAATGGCAAGGGCCGATCCTATCAAAAAGAATCCAACCTTCTTAAGTTCACGCATTTGTCTTGCGGCATCAATCCCTTTATCCAATAAGAAGAAAGTGAGAAGTCCCTTAAAAATATCTTCAGTGAAAGGTTTTGTTGTATTCCAACCGGATTCACCAGATAAATAACCCACAATCAACGCTCCGATCAAAATATAAACTGAAGAACTGAAGAAAGCTTCGTGGAGTAATTGTTTCCATTGAATTTTTTCATTTATGTTTTCATGGTTTTTCTTTTTTCCCAATCGATCAAGAATCACCGCAAGAACGATTGCTGGAGATTCCATAAGAGCCATTCCAGCCACAATGAAACCTTGGTATTCATATCCATAACTATGTAAAAAGGCACCAGCGGTTACGAAGGTAACGGCACTGATTGAACCAAAACTTCCTGCAAGAGCTGCAGAGTTTGCATGATCCAATTTCGCTTTGAAAATGAAGTAAGAATAAATGGGAACAAAACATGCCATGAACATACAGGCAATGAGTGTTAACAAATGTTCTTCTGCAAAAGGAGATTTGAATAGTTCGTGTCCACCTTTGAAGCCAATGGAGAATAAAAGATACAAAGATAGGAATTTGGAAACTCCTTCCGTAATCCTTAGATCCGATTTAAAGAAAACGACCCCCATTCCTAAAAAGAAAAAGAGTACCGGTGGGTTTAAGATATTGTTGAGTGCTGCGTGGAAATCCATAATTTCATCCCTCTATTTGTCATCATTTTAGACATGTATTTTGTCCAAAATCATAAAATTGGACAAAAAATAATTCATTTCAAAATTCATCAAACATCGAAATCGCTTTCTCATGCGTAGATAACACGAAGACTGGTGATTCAGATGAAACGAATGGCTGGTATCCCGCTCTTATTGGCAATCCTTGCCGGATTGGGTGGGTGTTTGTGGAAGCCAGAAAGTTTTTACGGACGGAACATCAGTCGTGATGTCCAGTTTTTGGTACCCCAAAAGACAGAAATTCCCAAAAATTGTAGCCACGAATCAATCCAATCTTTGCGTAATTTGGTTTGGATCAATAACCGCAGTGCAGAGGCAATGAGGGGAAATCGGGAAGAAGGTGGTCAATGGGTACGGTTTCAGTTACTAAATGAACTGGAAATGGACTCTCAATTTAGTGTGTTGATCCAATGGATTAACATTCCTTTTGTGGAACTTTGTTCCGAAAGTCCCGAAGGGAACATTATTGATTCTTATAGTGGGTATGTTTGGGAAGATTGGTTGGGTTTACTTTCTCCATTCCCGCATTTTAATGTCACACTCCGACCTAAAGAAAGTCGTTACTTTTACATTTATCTTATTTCTAACGAAGATTTAAATTTTCCCATTCGTACAGTATCAGAATCAGGTTATCGGTCCGTTGTTTTGTTTCGATTTCTTACCTTTTTATTTTTTTCCATGGTTGGGATTGTTTCGTTTGGTTGGGCAATTTCGGAGTATCTGATATCCAAGGAAAGGGTTTATATTTCCATTTTAGTCCACTTTCTTATGTTCTTTCTCCTCGTGTACTCAGTGCACGGTAAAGAGGTAGCTTCTCTTTTTGGAAATACAAATAATTTAGTGAGGCACTCCTATTATATATTTCTATCGATTAACCATTTTATCTTCTTCGTATACTTAGCTTCTTTTGATCAGTTTGTCGGTAATCGTGTTTCCAAAAAGTTTTTGTTTTGGATTTCAGGTTTTGCAGGATTTTTATATATCCTTGTCCCTCTTTTTCCAAGGGTGTATGAATTTAGAATTTTTCTAGTTCTATCTATTTTTGGAACGGCAGCTTATCATTTATATAAAACTCATGAATTTTTGTTATCGAAGGAAGAAAGTGAAAATCGTTCTTACGTACTTGGTTGGTTCTTCTTTCTTTTTTCCGTCTTCTTAAAGACATTGTTCCACTTTGATTTTTATCCTTATCAGCCATTTTTTATTTACGCATCTGTTTTTTATCTGCCCTTTTTAACTGCAGGTTCTTTTTTGTTTTTGCGGAATTACGAAAAAAAAGACAAATCAAAGACCAGATATAGATCGTTAACAACAAAATTAGATAAAACAGAGTTTCGGAATAAATTAGAATCTTTATTAGGTGCTGAAAAGATTTATCTCGATCCAGAATGCAACGAAGAACTCATCGCTTTGAAATTGGGTTTGTCTTACCACCAATTGAGTGAACTGATCAATTCAGAGTATAACTTCAACTTTCCTTCACTGTTAAATCAATATCGAATCAAAGAAGCTATGGCTTTGTTAAATGAAAAACCTGAACTTAATATTGCTGAAGTAGGCAGATTATCTGGATTTGGGTCCAGATCTGCTTTTTATCTGGAATTTAAAAAACAGTCCGGTGTGAATCCGAATCAATTTAAAAAAACCAAAAGGCCAAATAAATAAAGATAGTTAGATAGATAGAGAGGATGTTCGCTATGAACAATCAAAATAAACCAAAAGATTGGTTACCCGGATTAAAGGAAAATTGGAGATCTGATATTGTCTCCGGTTTTATTGTGTTTCTGATTGCACTGCCCCTTTGTTTGGGCATTTCGCTTGCTTCGGGTGCTCCACCAATGGCTGGAATTTTTTCGGGCATTGTGGGAGGAATCATTGCTTCCTTACTGAGTGGATCTCACCTAACAATCAATGGCCCAGCTGCTGGACTTATTGCTGTTGTTTTGAATTCGATTATGGTTCTGGGTGGTGGAGATGCAAAACTTGGGTTTGAATTAACACTCGCAGCCATTGTGATTGCTGGTGCCATCCAAGTCGTTTTAGGCCTTGTAAAAGCAGGAAATTTAACCGTATATTTTCCAATCTCTGTTGTCCATGGAATGATGGCTGCCATTGGAATTATCATTATCTCTAAACAATTTTATGTGGCTCTTGGAATTACTCCGAAAGCCAAAACAATCGGTGGATTACTTTTAGAAATACCAACTAGTTTTTCTTTTGTAAATCCAGAAGTGGCGATAATTGGGGTTTCGGCAATTTTGATAATTGCAATCCTTGCAAAAATCAAAAATCCTCTATTTAAAAAATTGCCTGCACCACTTGTTGCAGTGTTAGTTGGGATTGGTTTGGGTCTTGTTTTTGATTTAGCAGATGAACATTCTTATACACTGCTCGATCAAACTTATAAAATTGGACCAGAAAAATTGGTAAATCTCCCAGCACATATTTATGATGGGATCACATTTCCTGACTTTTCGCGATGGAAAGATGGAGTGTTTTGGGTAATGGTAGTTACTATTGCACTGATTGCAAGCATCGAATCCTTGTTAACTGCCACTGCTGTTGATAATACAGATCCTTACAGAAGAAAATCTGATATGGATCGTGAGTTGTTAGCAAAAGGTGCTGGTAACTTCTTTTTAGGATGGATCGGAGGATTACCGATCATTGCAGAGGTAGTCAGGTCATCTGCCAATATGGAAAATGGTGCCAAAACTCGTTGGTCCAATTTTTTTCATGGTTTGTTTTTATTGTTTTTTATTTTACTTTTGCCTGGCCTCATTCATCGAATCCCACTCGCATCTCTTGCTGGAATTTTGATTATGGTGGGAGTTAGATTGGCTTCTCCACATGTATTTAAAGAAACCTATGATAAAGGTTGGGACCAAATTGTAATTTTTACAGTCACTGTGGTTCTAACAATTGTAGAAGATTTATTAGTTGGAGTTTTCTGTGGAATTGTCACTGCAATTTTGATTCAAATTTATTTTGGAGTTCCTCTTCGATATATTTTTGTCGCGGATATAACAGTAAAATCTGAAAATAAAATTCATGAATTGTATGTAAAACATGCATTATTGTTTTCTAATATGATTTCATTGAAACTTTTACTTAGAAAAGTGACACCAGGCGAAAGAGTGGACCTTAAGTTTGATAAAAATGTTGAGATGATTGGATTTTCTGCCATAGAATTTTTGCAAAGTTTCAAACGAGACTACGAATTAAGAGGTGGGCAAGTAAATTTAATAGGTTTTGAGGACTTAAAACCTATCTCAGCTTATTATGGAGCAACTCGAATCCACAAGTAAGTAACAAAAAATTCTTGTAACTTATAGTTTCAAAACCAATATTCCTGTATGCAGAGAGTATTGGTTTTTTCTCTTCTTTTCTTTTTTCCCATTCTCATCCAATCAAAAGACATTCCAGATCTAAAATCTAGAGTTATGGATGAATCTTGGACATTGGATTCTGGATTTGTTTCAGCCTTAGAAAGGCAACTGAAAGAACATGAAAGGGAAACGAGCAACCAAATTGTTGTATTAGTGATTTCCTCCTTGGACGGTGAGGTGCTCGAGGATTATTCCATGAAAGTTGTGGAGAAATGGAAATTAGGGCAAAAAAAGAAGGACAACGGTGTTCTATTATTAGTCGCCTTAAACGATAGAAAATTAAGAATTGAAGTAGGGTATGGGTTAGAAGGAAACCTAACGGATGTTCTCTGTCATCATATCATTGAAAAAGAAATAAAACCGTATTTTAAAAAAGGGGATATTCAATCTGGCATCCAAAACGGAGTCAATGTGATCATTGATGCAATCGAAGGTTCCTATACAGCTCCCCCTCCCGAAGATTATTCTCATTTAGGTCCATTGTCTTTTTTAGGTGAACTATCAGGTGGCCAAGAAGAAATTCCACTGGGGGTGAAAGTCTTTGTTTCTATTTTTGTTTTGTTCATACTTGGAATCTTTACTTATGTAGCAGCTAACGCACCGTATATTGGCTGGTTTATCTATTTCTTTTTGTTTCCTTTTTGGAGTTTATTTCCAACCGCGATTTATGGTGCCAATATTGGTGCTTCCATATTTTTAACTTATGCCATCGGCGTAGGAATTTATAAACTCTACCATCTATTGACCCCACATGGAAGAAAACGAATGGAAAAGGGTATATTTGGTGGTTCTTCTCGCAGTTCTGGAAGTAGGAGTGGTTGGTCCAGCGGTGGAGGTGGTGGATTTCGGTCAGGTGGATTTAGTGGAGGGGGTGGAAGTTTCGGAGGAGGAGGGAGTTCTGGGAGTTGGTAATTTTTTTAAAATCAAATTCTCTGGAACTTTTTCAATCAAACTTAGGTTTAGTTTATAGTGATGTTTCGTAGTATTCCTTTGATTTTTTTTGTGACCTCTGGATCGGTCGCTGCTCTATCGGCAAAACCCATTCTCATTAAAGAACTTTGGCAAACAGCTTTACAATCCAATCCTGAGTTTTTATCTGCAAAAGCAGACTATGATAAAGCTTTTTTTGAGAACGAAAAAAGTTATGCTGCCTATTTGCCTACCGTAAATGTTTTAGCTTCCGCAAGACAATCCTCTGCAAATTTTAGTGGATCAGGAACTGTCAACGATCCTTTGGTCAATGGATCGGCTGGAACAGGTTCGAGTACAAACCAACAAAGTAGTTCCGGGGAATCAAGGCCAACGGCAATCAATCGTTATTCGGTAGGTCTCAGTTCAAATCAAAATCTCTTTGCTGGATTCAAGGATAAAAGTGGGATTGAAAAAACAGAAGCATTACTCCAGGCAGCCAAACAAACATTACATGATTCAAGACTGAAGGTATGTTTTGAATTAAAGTCTGGTTATTCTCAAATGTTATATGCAAAAGAATTACACCAACTTTCAGAAAAAATTAGAGAGAGGCGTACAAAAAATCGCGATTTGGTAAAACTTCGTTATGAAGTGGGTCGAGAACATAAAGGAAGTTTTTTACTGAGTGAATCTTTTGTAAAACAATCGGAATTCGAAGTATCTTCTGCCTTTCGTTTATTTGAAAGTAATGTAAACGAAGTGGAAAGGGTCATAGCCAACCAACTAGATATCAATATAAGTTCAGAATTTGTTTATGAGCCGGTTTTAGAAAAAAAGTTTTCGGATAAGGAAAAAGAAACTTTGTTAGAATCCCATCCATCTGTAATGGCTGAACAATCGAAAGTGCGGGCTGCACAGGCAAACATTGGAGTAGCAGAAGCAGGATTTTATCCAGATTTAAATTTAAGTGCCACTGTCACTAGACAAGATGATGTATGGTTACCAAAACCAAGAAATTATAGTTTTGGACTGAATTTAACCTATCCTTTGTTTAACGGTGGAAGAGATTATTATAACGTAAAAATTGCAAAAACTGAATATGAAAAATCAATCCACACAAGAGATGCCAAAAAAAATTCTCTTTCGTTTTCCTTAGAGCAGTCACACCTTAATTTCAAAAATGCCTCAGAACAATTGGTTGTATTGACAGAGTTCTATAAAGCTTCTGAGATTCGGGCCATGATTGCTAGATCTCAGTATTCGAATGGACTTATTAGTTTTGAAAATTGGGATATCATTGAAAACGATTTAATCAATCGGGAAAAAAATCTATTGATAGGCAAAAGGGATTTAGGTTTGGCAGAAGCTACATATTTGAGAAATTTAGGAAAGTGTTTTGATGAAGATTAAATTTGTTTTCATAACCTTTGCATTTGTAATCATTTCTTTTGCAATATATTTTATTGGATTTGGGAAATCGAAACCAAATATAAAAGTAGAATCTTCAAAAGTGTTTCGTGGAGATTTGATTGTCACAGTTCGTGCCACAGGTACCGCCATCCCCAAAAACCGATTGGAAATCAAACCGCCAATTGCGGGACGTGTGGAATCCATTTTAGTTAATGAAGGAAACCATGTTGCCCGAGGTAAAATTATTGCTTGGATGAGTTCTACAGAAAGAGCTGCTTTGTTAGATGCAGCCAGAGCCAAAGGAGAAGAAGAACTTAAAAAATGGGAAGATTTTTATAAACCAACACCTGTCATATCACCTTTACGTGGTTTGGTGATTGCTTCTAATATCAGTCCAGGTCAAACAGTGACGCAACAAGATATCCTTTATGTTCTTTCGGATAATTTGATGATCCAAGCAAAAGTTGACGAAACAGATCTTTCCAAAATAAAAATTGGCCAAGTAGCAAATGTCACCATTGATTCCTATTCGGATGTCGCCATTCAAGCAAAAGTAACTCATATTGGATATGAGGCAGTTACAGAAAATAATGTGACCATGTATAATGTAGATTTAGAATTAAAAACCATTCCAGAATATTTAAGAAGTGGAATGTCAATAACAATCGATTTTATCATCTCTGAAGAAAGAGATGTGTTACTTCTAGGTAATGAATTTATTAAAGGGAATTCGGGGAAAGGAAAAGTTTTAAAAAAAGTAGACGGTGAACTGATAGAAACTTCGGTCCAAATTGGAAACTCTGATGAACAAAATACGGCAATTCTTTCTGGACTAGAAGAAAACGAAATGGTCTATCGAAAGAAAAAAATACAGGAAGAAAAAAAGTCCGGAAGTAATGGCCCATTTTCTTCACCGAAAATGCCGAAGAGATAACGTTTGTTAGCAATCGAGATTCAAAACTTAAATAAATCCTATACCATCGGAAATTCAAAATTTCCAGTTTTATCAGGAATTGATTTAGAAATTAGCCAAGGCGAATTTGTTGCCATTATGGGCCCTTCTGGTTCTGGAAAATCAACACTTTTGCAAGTGATGGGATTATTAGATCATGTAGATTCGGGCACCTATCGATTGTTTGGTCGAAAGGTAAGTGGAGAATCCTCCGATGTATTGTCTGATGTTCGTGGAAGTATGATTGGGTTTGTATTCCAGCAGTTTCATTTATTAGCAAAATCAAATGCATTCCAAAATGTGAGTTTACCTGCTTTGTATACAAATGTAAATGATACGAAGGAAAAAGCAGAGGAGCAACTTCGAAAAGTTGGATTGGAGAACCGAATTTTTCACACACCCAATGAACTCTCTGGTGGCCAACAACAAAGGGTTGCCATTGCACGAGCACTGCTTGTCGATCCGCCCATTATTTTTGCTGATGAACCTACGGGAAACTTAGATTCAAAAAGTAAAATTGAAATCATGTTGGAATTACAACGTCTTCATAAAGAAGGAAAAACCATTGTGATGGTGACACATGAACCAGAAATGGCGGAGTTTTGTGATCGTATTATCCATGTGAGTGATGGAATGATAGTATCGAATGAAGGAAAAAAGAAAAAAAAAGATTCTGGTTCCATTCCCAAAACAAATTTAAAAAGAAAAACTGGATGGCCCCTTTTTCAAGGAATCTTTATACAATCCTTGTTTTCTTTATCATCAAATCGATTGCGAACTTTTTTATCAGCACTTGGTATCCTTTTTGGTGTGGTTTGTGTGATCTCAGTGATGGCACTAGGTGAAGGTGCCAAAAAATCAGTGGAGGAACAGTTCTCTTCGTTAGGTGCCAATTTGGTCATCGTAAGAACAGGTGGAATGCGTAGTGGAGGAGTTTCACTGGAAGCTGGTACTGTTAATCGATTGGATGTTTTTGATGTAGGAGCAGTATCCAAAAAATTTCCAGAAGTAAAACAAATCTCTGCCGTTGTGAATGGAAGAGGGCAACTTGTTTATGGAAATAGAAACTGGAATAGTTATATCACTGGAGCCAGTCCCAATTACGAAACATTAAGAAATTTAGAACCTGTGGAAGGAAGATTTTTTACAGAAGAAGAAAATCAAAAAAGAGCTCTCGTTTGTCTTGTGGGAAACACGGTTGTGAGAGAATTGTATGAAGGAAAAAACCCTGTAGGAACTTATTTAAAAGTAAATCGGATTCTATTTCGTGTAGTTGGCCTTCTTCCTGAAAAAGGAAGTGCGGGTTTTCGTGACCAAGACGACGTGATTCTGATTCCTATAAATACTGCTATGCGAAGGTTGTTAAACAAAGATGCTGTCGACAGTTTGGAAATGGAATTAGAAAAAACAGAATCTTCAGAGGAATTTACCACTTCCTTAAAACGTTTTTTACATGAGAGACATGGAACCAATGAATCAATGGGTAATATTTACCAAGTAATGAATATGGCTGATATCCAATCAGCAGTGTCTGAAACAAATCAAACAATGACTACTTTGCTCATTGCACTAGCAACAGTTTCTCTAGTTGTAGGTGGGATTGGAATTATGAACATTATGTTAGTCTCTGTAAAGGAAAGAACCAAAGAAATTGGTTTACGGAAGGCCCTTGGTGCTAGAGAATCTGATATTCGTATACAATTTTTAATAGAATCTACTTTGACCAGTTTGACGGGAGGAATCGTTGGACTTGTTTTTGGAATTTTATCTGTTTTGTTTTTACAAGAATACTTTGGTTGGAGTATAGTTTTATCCTTTCCTTCTATTGGATTTGCTTTTCTATTTTCCATATCGATTGGAATTCTTTTCGGCTGGTGGCCTTCTGAATATGCAGCGAAATTGAGTCCCATAGTAGCTTTAAGATCAGAATGAATATAAAATTAAATCCAAGGAAAATTCCGCAACAAAAACGTTCAAAGGAAAGGTATCAAAAAATTATAGATACAACCATAGAATTGTTAGGTGAAGTTGGTTATGACGACTTAACGACAGATTTGATTGCCGAAAGAAGTGAAATTCCGGTTGGATCTATTTATCAATTTTTTCCGAACAAAGAATCCATTATTTATTCTCATGCCGAATCCTGTTATTTGATGCTCCATGACTTTTTTTTCAAACTTGTAGATGAAGAACTAAAAAAAAGAAAAAAATTTACGCATGAATTTATTGATTTTACCTTATATTCCTTCGAACGAACGTTAAATGAAGTGAAAGGATATCGTCTAATCAATTCAATTCTTTATACAAACCAAGCCTTATTAAAATTGGATATAGAAAGTAATGAACGTTTTGCGAAGTCGTTAGCAGAAAAAGTAATTCTCTATTTGTTTCCTAAGGTGGATAAAAAAAGAGCCTATTATAGTTCTTTGATGATCGTCGAAACTGTTGATTCTGTCGTCAAAATTGCCCAAAGAAAGGGAAAACCGGCCGAAAAAAAGGCAGTCCTTTCCGAGCTACAAAATCTCTTATTTGTATATTTTTCCTCATTCCTTTGATTTAACATTGACAAAGTTTTAACACAGATGTAAAATTCTCAAAATATGAGGGAATCCTCATGTTCTGGGAAAGAGCTATGAAACAGACCAAAAGATATTTATTGGGAATCTTCATTGCAGTATTCATAACGTTTGGTATGAATCATTGTAGTTCGGAAGACCCTGCCAATTCGGCCTTCGTCCATGTTACGATGATGGACAATGCCTTTCACCCGCCAGTCATTCGGACGTTCAAAGGCGGTAAAATTCGATTTGTGAACGAAGGAAACAACCCTCACAATGCCATCTCCATCACCAAAGATTGGTCCACAGAGAAAACATTTGGGAATTTGGCTATGTTTCGTGGTGCACATACCGATGTGTTTTTCCCAGAAGAAGGGGTGTACCCTTATTTCTGTTCCTTCCATGCCTCTCCTGATGGCAAAATTGGAATGACCGGAGTAGCTGTCATTGGTGATGCCACATACAATCCTCAGACGAACATTGCTAAGTCTAAGATATCAAAAAAGTGGACAGGTGTAACTCGCAAAGTTCCTTCCCAATACAATACCATACAAAATGCAGTGGATGCTGCCTCACCTGGAGACTTGGTTCTTGTGGCCAAAGGAATTTATAAAGAAGAGGTGACTGTCACTACGCCTTCCATTGTGATTCGTGGTGAAGATCGTAATGAAACCATTATTGATGGCGAATTTTTACGTGGAAACGGAATCATGGTTGTTGGTGCCGACGGAGTTGCTGTTGAAAACCTAACAACAAGAAATGCAACACTGAATGGTGTGTATTGGACAGGTGTAAAAGGATATCGTGGTTCCTATTTAACGGCCTATAATAACGGAGACTATGGAATTTATGCATTTGATTCAGAAGATGGACTTATGGAACATTCCTATGCATCTGGATCTCCTGATTCTGGATTTTATATAGGACAGTGTAATCCATGTAATGCGATAATTAATGATGTAATTTCAGAAAACAATGCACTTGGTTATTCTGGAACCAACTCAAGTGGAAACTTATATCTTTTGTCTTCCATTTGGAGAAAAAACCAATTAGGAATTGGTCCTAACACTTTGGATCGTGAGTTACTTCCTCCACAAAAACAAATTGTGGTTAAGAAAAACATTGTGTATGACAATAACAATACCAATGCACCTTCCAAAAAATTGGAATATCCTTCCATTGGAAATGGTATCGCACTCCTTGGTGCACTAGAAAACCTAGTCGAAGATAATTTGGTTTTTAACCATAACAACTATGGAATTTTAGTGACTATGAATATTGACGAAAACATTTGGATCTCTAACAACAACGTTGTAAGAAACAATAAAGTGTATCATTCGGGTCGTGGAGACATTGCACTGAGCGGTCCAGTCAATGTAGGAAACTGTTTTGAAGGAAATTCCTACGGCGTGTCAAGCCCACCATTTTTGGACTCTCTACAGTCTTGTTCAGGGCTTCGTTACCCACATTCTGGAGATATGTCTTCAAGTATTGGTTTACTTGCTTTGTTTGTGCAAGCAAACCTTCGTGAATTTGTATTAGGCTCTTATAAAAACCAACCAATCCCTGGGTCTCAAATGAACATGCCTAAAGAAAGTTTGGCGAATGTAACTCCCGCACACGATGTATTCGAAGCTAACAAAGGTTTGATTGAAACTGCGGAGTTACCAAAACTCAGCCAAGCAGAGTTTGATATAGCATCAAATAAAATGTATACCTCTGGATGGAGAGTTCATTTCCCAGGTACTTTAAAAACTTGGTATTTTCATTTGATGGGTTATCTACTTCCATTCGCCATATTTGCAGCGTGGACAGGACTTTCTATTTTGGATCGATTCTCTGCGAAAGGCACAAAAGTAGATTCTTACTTTTGGTTGATTTTACTCATACCATTTATTGGTTCTTTGATTTATTTATATTCTAAAGAATCTAAGGTTTCACGAGCCGTTCGAAATACCGTTGTCTTTGGTGGTATTTTACTTTTCTTTACAATTCTGGCTTATGCCGGTTATGCGATGACAGCGGTAACGGAACCGTCTGTATAATCATTTAGGAGATTATTTATGGAAACAACTTTTGCAAACCCAGGTTTTTGGACTTATTTTATTGGATCTTACGCATATTACCTTCCCTTCGTTTTAACGATGGTATGGGCTCCTTTGGCTTTGTTTGGATTGTCCAAACAAAAAGATATGGATACAACAAAACAAATCATTTGGTCACTTGTGATTTTGGTAATCCCGGTTCTTGGGCCTGCCATTTATCTTTTGTTTGCTGATAAGGAATACGAAAAAAAATTCAAACAAATTGCTGTCGGCGGTGGGCTTGGAGTTTTTATTCTTGTGTGGGTTCTAAGTTTAATTTCTCACATTTAGTGTTATAAATAAGAGAGAGTTTATTTATGGATCGGAAGAGTTTTTTAACAACGATAGGATTTGGGGTGATGGGTTTTGTGGGATCCTTGTTTGGTTCCATGAGAAATAACATTCGAAATTCTGAGGAAATTTGTGGACCTTCTGATCCTGGTAATTCATCCTCTGCTACAAACTTTGGAATTGTGACCACACCAACCGTTAGCGATAACTATCAAAACTCGATAGGCGCTGGCGGAAGTTTACGTGCTACAAATACCTATGGAAGTATGGCGCATCCTCCTTTTTTTATTAAAGAAGAGTATACCGAGAGATTCTACTACCCACCTAACTATTCCAATACGAAAAGTAAGACGAAAGATTTTAATTTAAATCTTTTTCCTTTGAGTATGAATATAGCACATAATGTCAATTATCCTGCTTGGACCTTTGATGGATTGGTTCCAGGCCCAGTTCTACGGGCAAATTTGGGAGATACACTTCGTATTCATGTAAAAAATTCAAGTCCTGATCCTCATTCCTTACATTTTCATGGGACTCATGATCCATTAGAAGATGGTTGGGAACCTATCCCTGCTTTCGGTGAAAGGACATATCAAATAGAAGCGGGTCCAGTTGGACTTCATCCTTATCATTGCCATGTTCCTCCACTTATGTTACATACCGCCAAAGGTTTGTATGGTGCATTGCTTGTAGATCCACCTGTCAAACGTAAACCCGCACACGAATTTGTTTTAACATTTTCTGGATGGGATACCAAAGGTAAGGGGAGAAACGACTATTATACTTGGAATGGAATTGCGGGAATTTATGACAGATATCCAATGAAAGTTCCTGTTGGGGAACGAGTTCGTTTTTACATTCAAAATATGATGGAAAGGGAACCAATCATTACCTTCCATTTGCATGCACAAACCTTTGATATCATTCGAAGTTTAGGTAGTACGATTCCTGATGGACATTCTGATGTGGTATCCCTGGGACAAACAGAACGCGTGGTGATAGAATTTGTTCTTAAGAAAAAAGGAAGATATATGTTTCATCCACACCAAACACATATGGCAGAAAATGGAGGAATGGGTTGGATCGTCGCAGTATAAAATTTGTATTTATTTTAATTGTTCTCACTTTAAGTTTTTTTTGTAAATCCAAAGAAGATCACATCAAAGAAGAATGGAAACACCTATCCTTTGTTAAGCCAGATGGAAGTTTATTAGATCCGCAGTTTTGGTCAGAAAAAAAATCTGTTCTTTATTTTGGATTTTCTCATTGTCCTGACATGTGTCCTTTGACTTTAACAAACTTTGGTAGGGCCTCACTGATATTAGGTGAGAAATCAAATCGTTTTCGATTTATTTTTGTAACTCTTGATCCTGAAAGGGATTCTCCAACAACTCTCAAAAATTACGTTCAAAATTTTCCTGGAAAAAATTTAACAGCACTATCTCCCAATGCAGAATCATTAACGAAACTCACAGATTTATTTGGAATTGTAAGGGAAAAAGTTGGGAATGGAAAAAATTACCGAATCGATCATTCCAATTTTATTTATGTGTTAGATGAAGATTTGAATACACTTGCCAATTTTCCAGGTGGAGTGTCAGCGAATGCGATTGCCACTAAACTTAGGGAATTTGCGGAACACGAGAATTAAGAATAATTTCAATTTCGGTTCTTGCCCCTTCGGGGAAATTTCTTGTCACTTCAAAACTAAATTCTGTATAAAGATTTTTTAAGCGTTCCTTGATATTTCCAAGAGACCTTGCTAATAATTTTGTTTTGTCAGAAAGTAAATCTTCAGAAATACCAATTCCGTTGTCATAAACAACAAAACTAAAAACAGAATCCCGAATCATTTTTGCATGTATAAAAAGTTGGAACTGCTCTTCCGCGGAACCGCGAAACCCATGTTTAAAAGAATTTTCAATAATAGGTTGGAGTAATAATGGAGGAAGAATTACTGAAGAAAAATCTCCCGATTTTTTAAAATCAATCTGAATTGTATCATAAAATCTTAATTTTTGAAGATGCAAGTAGTCTTCTAAAAAATTCCATTCTTCTTCAAAAGGAATCCAATCTCTATCAGTTCGATCAGAGATAAATCGATAATTGTTGGCAAGACTTAAGATTGCATCGCCAATTAACTCTGGTTTTATTTTATGAAGTGCATGGATTGTATTTAGAGAATTGAATAAATAATGAGGACTCATTTTTGTTTGAAGAGTTTTGAGTTGGCTTTCTTTAAGTGATTTTTCTGCTTTTAATAAATCTTCTTTGTACACTTGGGCTTTTTGTCTATTAGCAAAAATCGTACGTTCTAAGGCAAAACCTTGAGAGATCACACCAAAAAGTACACCCCAAAGAACCACTTTGTTTGTAGAGTTATCATTGGATTTGATTGCAATGAACATTTCAAGGATTACAAGAAGGAGAGTAACACTAAAACCAATAAAATGTCCAAAGGCATCTGGATTTCCTTTTTTCCAAGATTCAAAGGTAATATATATTGGTCCAAGAATATTCAAAAGATTGAATAAGATGAAAAAAGTTCTGCTACTAATAAGGAGTGAATGAGATAGATCATAGAATGGAAGTGAAAAAACCAATATAGTAGTCAATGTGCAAATGAACACATCTAGATAAATAAGTATATCTAGTAATCTATAACTTCCGCTTCCAAAGAGACGTCGCACTCCTGATAACATTGGTATAAAGACAAAATTGGAAGATATCGTCGTAAGAATGAATAATGTTTCTGAATTAGTAAATAAATATCGAATGAGTACGTTGGATGTAAGTCCAAGTAATCCAAAACATAAGGAAAATGCCGCAAAATCAAGAAGTATGTTGTATCGTTTTTTGAATTCAATGGAAAATACCAGAGCACATATAATTCCGATCATCAGAAAAAATGAATGAAAGAAAATAGGTGTTAAATTCTTTAAAGCGATTTCTCGGTAGAGTGCAGTTTGTTTTCCAACTAAATTTTCTACAATTGAGATGAGAAAGAGAATACCTTTTTTGTGATACAATCTTAGGTAATAATATTTTGAATCATCATTAGGGACTTTGACCCAATCAAACTTGGATTGGAAAATATTGGGAAGTCTTTCTTGTTCTGAAAAATTTCCATACTTAAAAATGGAATCTCCATATTCATTAAATATCTCTATATTCAAGCCGCCATGTTCTAATAATAAAAAAAGATCTTCCTTCCCTTTGGGATTGGGGAATGCTTTCGAACGTAACCAAATAAATTCGGAATCTGTAATTCGTTGGAGTTCAGAATCATTGATCCAGCCAAAAATCGATTCCCAATACACTTTATGCATTTTCTGAAAATCAATTTTTCCGTAATCATCAGTTGGGATATCCCCCACAAAGTATTCTGTATTTTCTGCGAGATAATACTCTGACAAAGAAGTATCTGTCGGTTTTAATAAAGAATATGTATATGACGTTATGGAGACTGTTATGACAAGTGATAGGAGGCAGATTGATAGAGTTGGTTTTTCTAAAAATCTGCTCCAAAAAGGTTTCATGAAACTAGCGTTAGTCTTCTAGGGAAAATAAAATTGGAAGTCTGTGTGCCATTTTTTTGGGTTGTCCTTGCACATAACCAGGGCTAAAACGAACACGTTTGATGAGTTTCATAGCTGCCTCTTCGAATCCGTATCCAGCTCGACCAGATACAATTTTAGCAGATTGAAGACTTCCATCTTCATTTACTTGTACTAGTAAAACAACTTGTTTCTCAACGATATTTGCCGCCTTAGCTTGCGGAGGAAAATATTCCTTTAAATCAAAATCAATGATTGCAGTTGGCATCTTGTCTCCATTGAAAGAAAAAAGATATCCATCTTTGTCAGTCCCATTTCCAGAAAGTTGGTTTGGATTGAGATCTGAGTTGTCCGGTTCGTCGGCTTTGTCTTTGTTACTTCCTTCTACCCATTCTTGTTTTTCTACTGGTGCAGGGGAAGAAGTACCACCAATAAGTTCTGGAGGAATTTCCTCAAAACTTACATCCACATCTTCGAAGGTTGATTCTTCAACAACCTCATCACCACGTAATTGACTAATCTTATAACCGGCGTAAGTTGCGGTATGGACAAACAAACTACCAATCAAACAAATATGAAATAAACGTTCTTTATTTTGTTTGATGGAATGTTTGAGTGAAACCAATAATTCCGCAAGGCGTTTCATTTTTTTACACTGAGGGCAATTTTTGTAACACCCGCTTTTCGGATGATTCCCATCAGCTCCGTAATTTTTCCATAAGGGAGGCTTTCGTCTGCAGAAAGAGTTAAACGCATGTTAGGTCTAATTTTTGCTTCTCTTTCAAGATTGCGAACTAAACCTGAAATGTCCGTGTCTTTCCCTTCTAAGAGAATTGCACCTGTTTTTGTTAGTGCTACTTGGACTGATTCCGCAACGTTCGGGTCAGCAGCTTGCACTTTTGGTAAATTAATATTTAAACTTTCTTTTTTAAGGAAGTTTGCAGTTACCATAAAAATAACGAGTAGTACTAAGATCACATCCACCATGGGTGTGATGTTGATACTTCCAATTTCTTCGTCTTGAGAACCTGATGCACCAGCCATAATTATACCTTTGTCTTATTCATTTGATAAGAGAGTAGTTCTTTTTTCAGAATTTCCAAATTCTGTAGGATGACTTTGGATTTTCTAGAAAAATAATTATTAGCCATTACCACAGGAATGGCGACTGCAAGACCCGCTGCTGTTGCAAGGAGTGCAGTCGAAATTGACCGCATGACCACTTCAGCACCAGAACTTCCTAAAGTTCCCAATCCATAGAATGCTTTGATGACACCGAGAACCGTTCCTAATAATCCGATAAATGGAGCATTGTTACCCAATGTATTTAAGATTGGTAACCGTTTTTCTAATTCCAATTTTTCGGATAAAATTTGGCCATCTAAACTTTCATCTAATCCTTTTCTGCCAAGTTTCAATTGGTTTAAAGCAAATTGAATGAATCGTGTGTAAATTGATTCTTCACCTGCATCAGTTTTCCAGTGAATTTCTGGTTCTTCTTGTAAGGAAGTTCTAACTTCCGTTAAATAGTCCTCGTTTTTTTTACCTAGAGATTTTTTGTAATAAATTAACCTCTCAGCAAATACTGCCAGTGCGATCACACTCGCCACTGCCATTGCAATAAAAACTAATTCTTCACCTATTTCTACATACTCTTGCATATTATCCTCCGTTTTGAATGTTATTAAATAATAAATATAATGGAATTTGATCGTTACTAATTTGATTGTTTGTGGATGCAAAACATGATCGCAAACAGGAAATTACTGTAGTCGATGTTAAACTAGATTCAATCAAATTGGCAATAGTTGATTGTGCACAAATTCCAGATGATGTTTTTGATTTCCAATCAGTAACTTGGCAATTGAACGAACAAGTTTGTGCAATTCCAGACATATTTTTGTAAATCGAACTAATCAATCCTTGGCATGTTGCAGTTTTTGTTGCTGCCGGTGTGTCTGTAAAACTTCCCCCTGCAGCAGTCGCATAAGCCTTGAAACAAAGATCTTTGTTTGTAATCGCTGATTCACATGTCTCTTGAGGTGCGTTTGGTGTAGTTAGGTATTGTAATAACACCGTTTCCTTATATGAATCTTCAAATTTTTTAGATTCAGTGCAAGAGGAGATCATCACAATGCCAAATATAATTGCTAAAAACTTCATTAGAAATGCACCTCCATTCCAACGTTAAAGAATGGGATCACTGTTCCACCTGGCAGTTGTAAGGTTCCAAATGTGTCATTTTCTTTGGGGTTTGTAGCAGAAAAAGGTCTAGAGTTATCGAAATCATATCCATTTTTATTTTTTCTCATATAAACGTTTACGATTTCTAGATACCAGTTTAAATATCCCCAAGAATAATTTTCAAATATATCAAATCGAATGTCGAACCTATGAAAATCTGTTCCGCGTTTTACATATCCGTATTCTGATGTGTAAGGGTTGTTGGAATATTGTGGATTCCAATAAGTGAGTCCATTTAGAGGATTTGAAAATTTACCGCCGTCATCCCCGACAACTGGACGAGTTGGAATCGCTGTTAAATAACTCCATCGACCCCCAATTTGGTAACCTTCGCTCACCCTCCAACCATAAATAAAATTGGCAACATGAGTTCTATCCCAGGGTGCTAACTGTTCGACTGAATTTGGAAAGTATGCGGCAAGAATTTTTCTTTCGATTCCACCTACTTGTGTATTATCCCCTTCATAAACTTGATATAAGTTTGTGTTTTGAAATGATTGAGACCAAGTATAGGAAATCCAACCGAACCAGTCTCTTGTGCCAGGACGCGCATTTTTACGAATTAATAGTTCATATCCATGTGACCATCCAGACGCTCTGTTTGAATAGTTTAATGGACGATTGGCGACGATAGGTTGTGTTAACCATTGCCCTTTATCCGGGTTTAATCCAACGGGAGTGGAAACATATGGATCATCAATGATAGTATCAGTGAATTGGTTTTTGAATACTTCCATTTTCACTTGCCAAACTTGATCTATTTTTTGGTCAATCCCTGCACTTACCTTTCTTGCTCTTTCAAAACGTAAATCAGGGTTTCCTGTTTCTGAATTGAAATTTGTTGTTAAAGGAAATCTTGAAACATCTCCACCACTTCCATAAATAGTCATACCTTTCCCAACTTCTGGGAAGGTATAAGAAGCAGTGGCCCTTGGAGTTAAAGCACCGTTTCCAGTAACTTGCACATAGTCGTAACGTGCACCAGGTTCAAATACAAAATTTCCAAATTTAAAGTGTAGAGTCGTATATGCATTGTAATAAGGTGAATTTCCTTGTATGCTGATAGGTCGACCTACGAAGTCTGGATTTGCAGAATTATAAGGGTTAGGTGATGGATTGGTTGGGTCGCGTAATGCCACTTCCGTTCCATAATCTCTAAAGGAAAACTTTCTGACTTCCGTACCAAAATCAACTTTTAGAAACTTTGTTGCTGTCCAATACGCATCTTGGCGAACACCGACATAACTTCCTCTTTGGTATTGTTTACCTTGGATGGTTCCAAATCCAACGTTGTATTCACCAATAGGGTCAAAGTTAATCAAAGTAACACGGTTCTGGAATTTATCACCAGGAATCCAGGTGTATCTTAATGCAGTTGTCCGAAAACTTTGTCCAAAACTTGCTTTGGCTCCACTAAGAAGTGCAAAGGCAGAAGTTGTTGGGTCGTTTGCAGGTTTGTTCGGAACATTAATCGCAAAGTTGTCTTGTGCTGTTAAGTTATAAAAAGATATTTGGTGTTCGGGTGTGAAGTTATGAACGTATTTAATTTGTGAGTCGTTATAACGAGGTAGACGAATTCCTTCAGGCAATAGACCAGTCGCTCCTAACGATTTATCCAGATATCCAAGTTTACCAGCAATTGCTAGATAACCTTTTCCACCTGAAGTGGGTGTGGCAGCGTAAGCAGTTGTATTCCATAGGGAAACCTGAAATGCACCTTTTGTTTTTTGAACAGAATCAATAGTTTCAATTTCAATGATACCGCCAGTCGCATTATTAAAGTTTGCTGGATATGCACCTGAATATAAATCTATAGATTTGATTAAATCATTATGAATGACAGATGTTAGTCCATCTAAGTGGAATGGATATAAAATAGGAAGGTCGTCATAAAGATATGTGTTTGCATTTGGGTTGGCACCACGTACAATGATTCCGTTTGCCCCACCACCAAATCCGATATTCGGAATGACACCTGGAAGTGTTTCTAATGCACGCAGAGCTTCACCAAAAGTTCCTGGCATTCGTTTGATTTCTTCGTAACGAACCTTAGTTCGTGAGGCTACAGTTTTTTCCCGTTCCCCTTCTACGACGATTCCAGTTTTTGGAGCACTTGCTTTTTTTTCGGTGTAAATGGTGCGAGATTCATCTTCTGATCCCACAGAAATTTTTATTTCTTGGATACCTGTGTCACGTAACAAGCGCAAAGTGTACTCGCCAGAAGATGGAAAATCAAGAGTAACATTTCCTTCTGCGTCTGTTTGCGCAAATTTTTTTGTTTCGAAAATCAAAACAGATAAATTCTTTTCTGCAATTTCCTTTTTAGGGTTGATGAGTTTTGCGCGAATACTCACCGCAAGTAGCGGGGATCCGAAACAAAAAAGGAAAATCCCAAATAAGAAAGGTTTATTTAATTTGAATTTTGCTGAGTTCATTGAAGTTTAAATACCAAGGGATATCTCCCGTTTCTTGTTCGAGGTAAATGAGGGTGCAAGGTAATGGATATCCAAGAAATGGACATTCTGTACGTGTAATCGCAATAGTACAAAAATCTAAATTTCTTTGGATTGGTTTATTTACTATCACTAGAGGTGGATTGGGAATAGGATTTCCGCATTTTTCTGAAGCAAATTTTGCAGCAGCATACACTTGGCTTTGCGCATCATTTGTGTCTACTCGATCGACACCTGGGCCACAGTTGATAAAAAATATTGCGATAACAATTAAAAAACCATTTAGAGTTTTCATTTGTTACCCTTGATAGTTGGTGTTTCGGTTTCTTCTGGTTGACCAACGACATCTGCAGTAACATTTATCACTGTTACGAGTCCTAAAGGAAAATAAGCTTTATCTTCTCTTTGGATTTTGATATTAATTAGAGTTTTTCCTGTAGGATATTTTTCTAGAATTTGACTCATCGCTAGTTCTACATTAGGTGCCTTAGTGACAGGAAACATTCCTAATAAATAAAATGCTGAGTCTTGTCCTTTGCCTTTGCCAAGAATTTTATAATCTGTGGAACGAACGACCGTCGCAGAATCGTATAAGTAAATGTCTTTTGGGACATGAGAACCGATACAACCTAACGCCATTATCATTGCAGAAAAAAAACTAATAAAGATTCTGAGAATGGAAGTTTTCATTCGTAATACTATTTTTTGTTTTTAGTTGTTGTTTGTGAGCCAAAACGAACCAAATCACCTTTGATTGTAAATCGATAACGAGTTAGCGGTCCAAAAATTGATTTATCATTCCAATAACGAATATTCACGAGTGCATCGCCAGAATCTTCTTCCATAACTTTTTCATATAAATCAGTGATGGGTGGTTCCGTGAAAGGTAACCCAAAGAGAATAAAATCCAATGCATACCATGTAAAGGTTTTCTCTACAGTTTTGACAGTTTCGTAAGGAGTATTAGGGATTGGTTTATTACTCGTAGCAATTCCTACGGAAGAGGAAGCACAATTGTTTAAAACTAAGGATAAAAAGAAAATGCAGGTAATGGCGATAATTTGTTTCATAAAAGACTCCGTCCAAGTCCAAATCGCATTTTAGTGAGATTGGTCAATGGAATATTTGCACTAACGTTGATTAACTACTTAACTTGGAATGAACGCTACATATTCCGGAGTGAAACGAGAATTAGTTATAATTTGAGAGCTTCTTTTAGATTTTGTGCAAAGGATCTTCCAACAGGTAAAGTTGTTTCATCCTCATTTTTTAGTTGGATTGTATAGGATCCACCTTTGTCATAACGAAGGCTTGCCACAAAATCCAAATTAACCAAAAATCCTTTGTGAATTCTAAGAAAGTTTTTTGAAGGTAATTTTTCTTCAATTTCTTTGAGTAATTTTGCGGTTTCATAATCTTTTTGTGAAGTATGAATCACACAACTTTTGTTATTTGCAGAAATAAATTGAATGTCTTGAAAAGGTAATAGAAATACAGCAGAATCTGACTGAATTTTAAGATTTGTTGAATTTTCTGAAAATTGAGTTTTTGTATGTTTTGATTCTTGCAAAAAACGTAATGCTTTATCCACCGATTTTCGAAATCGTTCAAATGAAAAAGGTTTTAACAAATAATCGGTCGCATCCAAATCAAAGGCCTCTACCGCATGTTCGCTATAGGCAGTTGTAATAATAAAAAATGTATTTTTGTTATGTTCCTTTCT
The DNA here is from genome assembly GCF_002811945.1 of Leptospira harrisiae. Taxonomy (NCBI): domain Bacteria; kingdom Pseudomonadati; phylum Spirochaetota; class Leptospiria; order Leptospirales; family Leptospiraceae; genus Leptospira; species Leptospira harrisiae. The sequence continues at coordinate 361,716 of NZ_NPDX01000002.1, forward strand.
TAAAATATCCATCCCACTGATTGCAGGCAGGTTGATATCCATAAAAACCAAATCAAATTGTTTTTCTTTTAGAAGATTTAATGCTTTATCACCACTTTCAGCAATCCCAGAAAGTTTTAATTCTGAACAATTCATTATATAATCCATCATGAGCATCCTTGCTGGATATTCATCTTCAATGATTAATACGGAGTAAGTGGATGATTCCATTGTTTTAAGTTACATCAATAAAGAAAAAGGTAACATCATCTTTAAGTTCTTCTTCCGAAAATTTGGAAATCTGTACGATAATTTCCTGCGATAATGTTTTTATATCCTTGTTTTTTCCCTTTTCCAGTAGATCAAGTATTTTGCCTTCACCAAACAATTTATTTTCAGCTCTAGCTTCCGTGACACCATCGGTGAAAAAAAAGTATCGATCACCTGTCTCCATTTTGTGAGTCCAGTCACCGTATGTAAACGATTCTCTCCACCCAATGATAGGTCCCTTGATATTCATAAATTCAAATTTACCTTTGACTCGATTGTAAATGAGTGGGTTAGGGTGGCCAGCAGTAGAAAAGGTAATGGATTTTGTCTTTGAATCAATTAAAGCACAACATGCAGTTATAAAATATCTGCTGACAAGAGATGTTAGAGCTTGGTTCATATGTTCCAAAACATCTTTCGGCGAATTGATATTTTTTGTAGATTCTCTAAATTGAACCTTTACCATAGAAGAAACAAAGGCTGCAGGGACTCCATGTCCAGCCACATCAGCAATTAACAAAAGCAAACGGTTTTCATCTAACTCTACCCAGTCGTATAAATCACCACCAACTTGTTTCATTGGTAGGTAAGTTGTGTGGATTCGAATTCCAATAGTATTTGGATGTTCTTTCGGTAATAGGTAACTTTGGAGTTGGGAAGCAAAAAATAAATCTTGTTCGAGGTCTTGGTTTTTTTCTCTAAGTTCAAGGGTTCTTTCTCGAACACGGATTTCCAAGTCTTTTGTTAGGATTGAAAGTTCTTTTTCATTTTTTGCGTGTCGGTAAGAGATGGCAACACCCGATAGAATCATTAAAATTAAAAAACCATATTGGGTTAAATAAATATTTTTTCCTGATGTCACATCGATAATGATATCAATCGTTGTTCCAATACAAATGCATATAAATCCAACAGTTAAAAAGTATGCTTCTGCTTTTTTTGCTTTTGCAGCTCGAATGACTCCTCTTAGAATAAAAAATACAACTAAGATTAATGAAAATTCCCATATTCGTAGTAACAAAATTCTTGCGGGGATTTCAAGTTCCCAAGTTTGTAAAAAGGCAAGGCAAAGAAGGAAAAAAATTAACAATCGTTCTTTGATTCTGAGTTTTGTTTGAAATAAAGAATAACTAAACAAAAAGATTGAAACTGGAAGTAAAGTTTGTGCTGTAAAAAAAACTTTTAACCAAAAGAAAAAAGAAAAATTTGTATATGTATAACTAATGTTTAAAAGTGGGAGTCTCCACATTACAAAAATTAGTGTAGAAAGTAGGAGATAGAAATTAGATTTGGCCTGTCTTTTGAGTACGATTGAAAAAATTTGATAAGCACCAATTCCAAAAAACAACATGATAAAACAAAAATCACGACCATCTTCTTTGATGATGAATTCTTGGAGTTGTTCATAATTTCCCATCACTGGTACTTTTCGAAACAATCCACCTTGAAAGGTTTTGTTGCGAAAGTGGATTTCAATTTCCAATTGGTTGGTTTGGTTTTCTTTGAGAACAGAACTTGGAATAAAATACAATCGTTTGTAATACCAGTTTGGTTGATACAAACCTTCCTCTGAAACGTTGCCAGTCTCTCCTAACAAAACACCATTCACAAAAAGTTTGTCGACCTCTTGGACTCTGTCTAAGTATATACCGAGGGGTTTGTTGTCTGGTTCGTAATAAAAAGATGTTTGATAGGAACCGTGGACCGGTGGTTTTATTCCCTGTAAAGAAAGCCCTTTTCCCACTTGGATAGGAAAAGTTTTGTCTTGGGACGTAAATGTCCAACCCTCTGACATCGTCGTAAGGTACTTAGAACTTACTTTTAGTGGTTCCGAGGAGAGCGAAAAGACCGTAGTAAGGACTATGGGGAAAATAAATGAGAGGATTCTCATCATTATCGGCTAAAGATAGTTGTGTACAGAGAGAAAGCAAGTTGATTTTCATACTCTTGTTTGGTTTAGTTATTTTTTTGGAGCAAATCTAAATGACAATTACTCAACTTCGATACATCGTTGCTTTGGATCAATTTAAGAGTTTTGCAAAAGCCGCCGAACATTGTTTAGTTGCTCAACCTACTTTGAGTTTACAAATTCAAAAAGTGGAACAGGAACTTGGTTTTGAATTATTTGATCGAAAAAAAAATCCAGTCATTACTACAAAATTGGGAAAAGCTGTGGTCGATCAGGCGAAGAATACTTTGAAGGAAGCTGACAAACTTTTTGAAATAGCTGGTCAATGGAAAGATGAACCAGCTGGGAGTATATCAATTGGAATCATACCTACTGTAAGTAACTACCTCATCCCTTCAATTTATCTAAGTTTACAAAAAGAATTTTCGAAGGTTAATTTTCGAATTTCTGAACTTCCTACACTTACTATATTAGAAAAATTAGAATCAGAGGAAATTGATTTAGGGATTCTTGCAACCCCACTTAAAATTTCAAACATCGTTGAACAACCGCTTTATTATGAACCCTTTGTAGTTTATTATCCAAAAGATGCCAAAGAAAAATCAACTTCTGTTTCCATGAAACATATAGAAAAATATCCGTTGCTTGTCCTTGGAGAGGAGCATTGTTTTCGACACCAATCTTTAAAAATTTGTAATCGAAATGCTCTGGCAAAAATTGAAAGTGGGAGTGTCGAAACTCTAAAACGAATGGTAGATATGGGGATCGGAGTGACACTTTTACCAAAGTTAGCAGTGGGAAAATCATCGGAAAGAGTGGTTCCATTTCAATCACCGGAACCAGCTCGGGAAATTAGTTTGGTTTATAAAAAAGGATTTTATAAGACTAAAATTTTAAAAAAACTTGCAAGTTTGATTCTGGATGTAATTCCAAAGGAATACCACACCAAAGATAAATTTAAGATCATTGGTGTTTCGATCAACCAAGACTAAATAAGCTGATAGCTTTTATAAATCCATTCATTTATAGTATTTATTTTACAAATGATCTAATTCAGAGTATATTCTTCTTAACAACAAAGGAGGATATTCAATGTCCAATATCAACACACAAATTCCAGACTTTACTACGGAAGCTTTCCATAACGGTGCTTTTAAAAAAATTAGCAAAAAAGACGTTCTAGGAAAATGGTCCGTTTTTGTTTTTTATCCTGCGGATTTTACATTTGTTTGTCCAACAGAACTAGGTGATGTAGCAGATTATTACGAGGAACTCCAAAAAATGGGAGTTGAAGTGTATTCAGTTTCTACTGACACACATTTTGTTCACAAGGCTTGGCATGAAGCAAGTGATACCATTAAAAAAATCAAATTTCCAATGTTAGGTGATGCATCTGGTAAGATCACTAGAGGATTCGGAGTGATGATTGAAGATGATGGTCAAGCACTTAGAGGAACATTTGTAGTAAATCCAGAAGGCGTGATTAAGACTGCTGAGATCCATGATCTTGGAATTGGTCGTTCTGCTGAAGAACTCGTTCGTAAGGTGCAAGCAGCACAATATGTTGCAAACAACGACGGAGAAGTTTGTCCAGCAAAATGGAAACCAGGTAACACAACTTTGAAACCAGGTCTTGACTTGGTAGGAAAAATCTAAACTAAGTTAGGCGGGTTTAACCCGCCTAAATCGGGAGGTTATTATGTTAGATGAATCAACAAAAGAACAAGTAAAACAATATTTTGAACGAATCAAAAATCCTGTTAAAATCATATTGTATTCGGGAGTTCATGAAAAAAGAGATGAGTTGGTTGCATTTTTAAATGATATCGCATCGCTCAGTTCAAAAATTTCATTGAAACATTCAGAAGAAAAAAATGATGGTATTCGGTTTGCAATTTATTCTGACGAAAAACCAACAGGAATTGAATTCTCAGGAATTCCCATGGGTCATGAATTTACATCTTTGATTTTGGCAATTTTGCAATCAGGTGGAAATCCAATCAAATTAGAAGAAGGAATTCTCTCAGCCGTATCAAAATTAAAAGAAAATTTGAACTTTGAAACATTCATTTCTCTTGATTGCCATAACTGCCCAGAAGTGGTTCAAACTCTTAATAGTTTTGCACTCATCAATCCATCAATTTCACATAACATGATCGATGGAGCTATGTATCCAGAGTTAGTAAAAGAGAAAAATATTCAAGGAGTTCCAGCTGTATTTTTAAATGGAAAACGTTTTCTTTCAGGAAAGGCTGAAGCATCCGTGATATTTGATAAACTTTTAGAATTGTATTCTGTTCCTGAGTCAAACGAAGAAACAGAGATCCTAAACAATCCATCTGAGGTTTATGATGTAGCAGTCATTGGAGGTGGCCCTTCCGGTATAACTGCGGCAGTATATTCTGCTAGGAAAGGATTGAAAACTTTAGTCATAGCAGATAGGTTAGGTGGCCAGGTAAAGGATACTATGGGAATTGAAAATATAATATCCTTGCCTTATACAACAGGACCAGAGTTGACAAATGTATTATCCGAACAACTAAATAAAAACCAAATCAAAAAGAAAGAAAACGTACGCGTAATAAAAATTGAACAAGGAAAATTAAAAACCATTCATTTGAATACGGGTGAACGAATTCTCACAAAAACAGTGATACTTTCAACTGGTGCCAAGTGGCGAGAGCTGAATGTCCCTGGAGAAAAAGAATTTGTTGGGAAAGGTGTTGCTTATTGCCCTCATTGTGACGGCCCATTTTTTAAAGACAAAGATGTTGCTGTTGTAGGTGGGGGAAATTCAGGAGTAGAAGCAGCGTTAGATTTGAGTGGTATCGTAAAGTCAGTCACCTTGATTGAGTTTGGTGATAAGCTCAATGCAGACAAAGTATTATTAGATAAAGTGGCACAGTCACCCAATATTAAAACTTTGGTTAAAACTCAAACTATGGAAATTCAATCCAATTCGGAAAAAGTAACAGGTCTTACCTATAAAAATAGAAGTTCTGAACAAACGGACACCATTCCCTTAGATGGAGTTTTTGTGCAAATCGGTCTAGTACCAAACAGTAGTTTTGTGAAGGAATTAGTTGAGACCAATCGATTTGGAGAAATATTAGTCGATGAAAAATGTAAAACCAATGTGGATGGAATTTTTGCTTGTGGAGATGTGACAAACACACCTTACAAACAAATTATCATAGCAATGGGTGAGGGAGCAAAAGCGGCAATTAGTGCCTTTGAATATCTATTACACGCTGCCTGATAATAACCATTTTTCAAGAGCAGAATAAAGGTCGGCGGAAGAGATTGGTTTGGTGAGAAAATCATTCATTCCAGATTCTATCGCCGTATCTTTTACTGAGAAAAAGGCTCCCGCTGTTAGTGCAATGATTGGAGTTTTGTTATTGGTGCCTTTTTCTAGTTTTCTAATTTCGATTGTTGCCGTATAACCGTCCATTACCGGCATTTGTAAATCCATAAAAATCAAATCTGGTGCTTTTTGTTGGTACTGTTTGACTGCATCTGCCCCATCTATAGCAAATCTAAGTTGTATATGGGGGTATCTTTTTAATAACATTTTTGATAACAGTTTTTTGTTTAAATCATTATCTTCTACAATCAAAATATCATTTTGGACTTGTTTGTTTACGACAATGACTGTTTCTTCAGGTGCAGTTAATTTTTCCTCAAATAAGTTTGAAGAAACCGATCCAGATGAATTTACTTCTAATGATAAAACAAAACTAAACCGACTTCCATTTCCTAGTTCACTTTCAATTTTAAGTTGAGAGTTCATTTTTTGAATGAGTTCGTTTGTGATGGAAAGTCCAAGTCCTGTTCCTCCATATTTACGAGTGATGGAAGTGTCCGCTTGTGAAAAGGAATCAAAAAGTTTAGATTGTGAATTAGGATCAATTCCGATTCCTGTATCTGTCACCGCAAATTCTATATCAATGATTTCACCTACCTGTTTCTGCACTTTGACAGTTACTTCTACTTTCCCTTCATGAGTGAATTTAATCGCATTTCCAATTAAATTTGAAAGTACTTGTCTAATTCGTAATGGATCCAAAGAAACAAATTTTGGTAAGTTGCGATCTAACTGAAGTTTCAGTGGAATGGCTTTAGATGCAGCAGAAATTTGGAAAAGATCAACAGTAGATTGGATTAAATCAATTAAATCAGTACTAATGAATTCTAATTCCATTTTTCCTGAATCAATTTTTGAAAAATCAAGAATTTGATTTACTAAGGATAATAAACTTTTTCCAGAAAGAAATATACTATTTAAATATTCTTTTTGTTCCTCGTTTAAAGAAGAGTGTAATAGAAGTTCGGTGAATCCAATGATGCCATTCAGAGGAGTTCTGATTTCATGGCTCATGTTAGCCAAAAAATTCCCTTTTGCCATATTGGCAGCTTCCGCCATTTCTTTTGCTTTGCGGAGTGTATATTCTATTTTTTTAGTTTCTGTGAGATCTGAATTAGATCCAACCATTCTGATTTTGTTTCCAGACGAATCTCTTTGGATATAACATCTTGAAAGAACATGAGCGTAGTTCCCTTTCCTCTTTTTCATTTGGAAACTGAATTCAAATGTTTCTCTTTGTGAGAGCATAATGTTTTCTAAAAATTCAGTAACCCAATCTAAATCATCAGGATGTATTAAACTTTTCCAATAGCCAATGGGAACGTTGTCAACATTGTCATCGTTTCCAAACTCTAACCACCACCTACGAGAATAGATCACGGTATCGTTAACCAAATCCCAATCAAACCATCCATCTGAACTTACTTCTAAAATAAGGGCATAGCGTTCGTTAGATTCTTTTAATGCAATTTCTGCACGTTTTTGTTCTGTGATGTCTTTACTGGCACCAACAATAAATTTAAATTTTCCGTTTACCTCAATTGGAGTTAGTGCCGTAGTCCAAATTTTTGTTCCTGCAGGCATGGGAATACTTTCTTCATACGAAATTGTCGTTTTGGCATTTAATACATTTCTGAAATTTTTTAGAATTGGTTGGCCCAATTCTTCGCCGAGTAATTCGATTGGAGTTTTGCCTTGGATGAAAGCTTGTGTAACACCAGTAGATCTTTCATAAGCCAAGTTTATACGGCGTATGATAAAATCTCCTTCGTCCATTACTTCCACAAGAAACATCGAATCTTGGCTTCCATTAAACAATATATTGTTTTCGAGTAATAGTTGTTTGATTTCACCAGATTCATTTTTAATAATATCTTGTAAGGAAAGTAATTCGGAGATATCTGCAACAATTCCATCAAATCGTAATATTTCTCCGGTTTCGTTCCGAATTAATCTTCCTTGGCATTGAACAAATTTGATTTTTTTGTTTTTGGTTTGAATGCGGTAACGGACTCTAATTTTGTCATCAGCATGAAGTGACGTTAACGCCGCTTCAACGAGGGACCGGTCCTCTTCGAGGATTAAATTTTTCCAGTTATCTTTTTGATTAGTGAAGTATTCTTTTGGATATCCGGTGAGTGTCTCTGAGGAAGGGCTAATGTAAATGATTTCTAATTCTGGAAAATTCGCCGAAAAGATCACCTCCTCCATTGCGGAGAGAATTTGTATTTCCAGAGATGGCGGAGGAGGGCGCATACCATCGATATGACGTAACTTTTCGAAAATTTTAACATCCTAAATTAGGATTTTCTAATAAGAAAGGGAAGTGCCAATTGGGGTGTGAATCGAGAATAATTCATTCCAAGGAATTCCGATTCGTTCAGGATCCGGAATTCGTCCACGAAGTAGGGCCAGGGAAATGGCGCATTTTTTGTGTATTCAAGGATCAAACTCGGCTTCCCGTCTAGACGCGATTTTCCAATCGATAATTTCATCGGATGACGCATTTGGAACTCGGTTGTTTTCGGAGGTAAAAATAGATTGTAAGCTATTTCTGACCCATCAAAGGATTTTCCCCACCAATGACGAAAAGACATAAAATTTAAACTAAGGCGTGCACCAGTTTGGAACCAGCGGGGCCCGAGCCAATCCGCTTGGTAATTCCCGATGGGAAAGGAATTGGGAGCATTTAATTCTAAAAACTGTTTTTTGAATTGAGATAGTGACATCGTCATCAATCAAATTGCAAAATGACAAAAGCATAGCGAAAATTCCGATCCTAATAAAAAAATTTAGAAAGTTATTCCATTTCATTCAGGAAAGAGTTGGCAATTGGAAGTGTCCGTCGTAGAACAGGGAACATTCGAATTTCGGAGTTTTTATGCGTAAGTTGGTCCTTATCGTTGGTTTTTTATTTTCCCTTAACTCGTGTAATTCTTTTTCAGGTTTTTTTCGTTCCTTCAAACGTTCTATTTTTCCAAGTAGTTGTCGTGTTGAGGTAAAACTTGATACGAGTGATTTAAAATATATAGAAGATCTTTGGGACTATCGTTTTACAGTTTCAGAAGATACCAATTTAAGAGAGTTTGCATCTGCAGTTCAAATATCTCCAAAACCTTCTTACCAAAAAACAGTATTTTCTAATTACATAAGCCGAGAGTTTTCTCTCGACTCTTGGAGTTTTGATCCAGGTATAAGTTATGAAATCAAAATTGGAAAATTTTATGCAGAGAACGATTGTTTTCTTGAAACACCTGTTAGCTTCAACTTGCCGGCAATGTTAAGAAAACCATCATTCTATTTATCAAGGGAAAATATATTTGAATCCAATTTAAACAAAGTATTACCGATTTCAATTTCAAATGTTCCTGAATTTCAAATTCGCTCCGCTGAATTGTCAATTCCCATTCTTGTAAATGCAGTTGCCACACTTGGAGATAAGTATTATGAATACGAAAACCAACTGAACTGGAAAAAGTCTGTTTGGAAATCGGGAATAAAGGTAAATTCCTATGGCAATCAAGGAATGGATATCGACAATTATTTTGGCCCTAAACCAAACACAAAGTCTTGGGTTGCAATTCAGTTAGGTGCCAATGTTATCGGTGACAACAACATAGAAGAATTCAAAAAGGAATCTATATTTTTACAATCTACAAACCTAGGAATCACAACAAAATTAGATCCAAATACAATTCACGTTTGGGTACATAGTTTATCAAAAGCAGAACCCGTTGCGAATGCGGATATCAGTTTGTATGAAAAAGGAAGTCTCCGAGGAACTTGTAAAACAGATAAAGACGGATATTGTACGACTCCTTCTATCAATGATACAAAAGCATTCGGAAAATCTGTGTTAATTGCGGAAGATCCTTCTGGCGATAAAGCATTTCTTCATTTTAATGAAACACATATTGAAGGTTATAGTGATTACTACACTGAAAATCATGTGAAAGGTAAAATATACTTCGATCGAAAGTTATATAGACCTGGTGACCGAGTTGAGATCAAAGCAGTTATTTCGGATAGAAAAAATGGGGTTTTGGTACCTTATGCTTCGAAAGTATTGAACATTCAAATACGCGATTCAAGAGGAAAGGATGTAGCAAATACAAACGTAACTTCAACTTCGCAAGGTGGTGTTACTACTGGTTACTCCATTCCTTCAGATGCACCTCTTGGACATTATTCTGTATCCGTGTACCTTTCCGGAAAAGATGATTCTGTTACCTACGATACCTTTCAAGTAGAAGAATTCCGCCCTGTTAATTTTATGGTAAACGTAAATTTGGCAAATTCTGTAAACAAAAACCAAAATTTGAAAGGATCTGTAGAAGGAAAATATATGTTTGGTGCTCCGATGGGAGGAGCTAAGGTTAGTTATTCGGTCTTAAAAAGAAAAAGATATATATCTTTCAGTTCCTTTCCAAATTATGATTTTTCAGATACATGGTATGATTATGAAGATGAATACTCTAGTGGAAATTCCGACTACGTAACTGGGTCAGAAGGTGTATTGGATGATAAAGGTTTTTATCAATTGGATCTTCCAATCACTGATTTAACAGGTAAGTTCGTCACTGATGGTGAAACCATCGAAATTGCCGATCCATATAATTTAGTCGTGGAATCATCTGTTTTTGATGTAGATGGAAAGTCTGTAACAAAATCTGCTATTTTGCCTTACAATCCATCCGAAACATATGTTGGATTGAAATGTAACGATCGCTACCAATCAATGGAAAAACCATTTTTATTCAATGCATTTGCAGTCAATTTACAAGGGAAGGCAGTTGCAGGTACAGAATTAAAAGTTTATATTATTTATAATGATTGGACTTCAGTTTTATCAAAGGGATTAGGGAAGTTTTTCTTTCGCAGCAACCAACTAACAAAGAAAATTGTAGAAGTTAAAAAACTCATTTCAAAGGTGGATGGAGTCTCTTTTGATTATCGAGCTAAAGAATCTGGAAGTTATACTGTTTTAGTTCTGAATGGCGATAAAGTATATTCTCGAGTGGATTTTTATGCATATCAAAAAGAATCTTATTATACTTGGGACTTTCGCGGGGATGATTCCATTGAGTTACGATCTGATAAAAAAGAATATAAAATTGGCGATACGGCAAAAATTTTAATCAAATCTCCGTTGCAGAACGCTCGCGTGATCGTTACTGTAGAGCGAGATTCGGTATATTTCAAAAAATCATTTTTAATGAAAGGAAATAGTGCGCCGCTTGAGATTCCTATCGAAGAATCATTTTTACCTAATGTGGATGTAAATGTAGTTATGTTGTCTGGTAGATTGCCTATACCAGAAGGGATTTCTGCAGAGGACATCAAAGAGTTCAATGAACAAGACTTAGGTGCTCCAAAGGCAAAAACCGGATCTGTAACTTTGAAAGTTAATTTAAATTCTCGAACGGCTCCGGTAGTCATTAAAACTGATAAAACGGAATACCAACCGAGAGAACAAGTGAAACTATCGATCCAAACTAATCCAGGTGCAGAGCTCACCGTATCTGTTGCCGATCGTGGAGTATTAGATTTAGTTGGTTATTCATTCCAAAGCCCAGTTCAAATGTTTTATCAATATTGGTATAGCATTGTTAAAACTTTTGAGCTTCGGAGTATGATCATCAAACATTATATATACGAAAATAAAGGTGATAGTCCAGGAGGAGATTATGGTGAAGATTCCGGTGGCGGATTCTCTGCTGAATCAGAATCAGGGGCGAGAAAAGATTTTCGACACACTGCTTATTGGAATCCAGTGGTTATTGCTGATAGTAATGGAAATGCCGATCTAAGTTTTACATTGCCGGACAATTTGACTACATTTCGAGTTATGGTTGCATCTTCAGCCAATGGTAAATACGGAGCTTCCAATTCTGAATTCCTTGTCAAAAAGAATTTAGTTTTACAAAAGACTGTTGCGCGATTTATTCGAGTAGGCGATAGTTTGGAGTTAGGTGGAAGTATAACAAATAATACGAAGAAAAAAGGAAAATTCAAATATAAAATCGATTCAAAATTTCTTTCACAGGACAAAAATTGGACTTCGATTGAACTGGCTGCTGGTCAAACAAAGGAAGTTCTGAGAACATTTCAAATTTCTGATACACAGTACATTAAACTTAAACTGGATCATCCAAAGGATGAAATTCAATTGTCTTATCAAATGTCTGTAGAGCCAGAAAACAGTTCCGAATTTGCCGAATTTAAAAAATCAGATCTTTCTGATTCCTTGGTTGTTACCATTCCTATCAAAGAATTTGATCCAGTAACTTCTGTGCAGTTTTCAGGATATACTGATTCGGAACACAAAACCTTAATTGTTTTTCCAAAAAAAGATTCTATTTTGTTGAACAAAGGATCGTTAGACATTCGTTTGTCGGGAACTGCTTTGACCGCTTTGAAATCTGCTTTCGATTTTTATGAATCGAATCCTTATTTTTGTATGGAACAACGGACATCTGCTTATTTACTTTCTTTGAGTGCAGGGGAGTTATTAAAAGATTTCCAATACAAAGCTCCTTCCAAAGAGTCATATGATTTCACACAAATAGAAAAGTTGTTTTTGGATGAGATGTCGGAATTCCAGGCTGTCGATGGAAGTTTTAAAGTCTGGAAAGGCAATGGCAGAACCGGTTATCCTTATTTGACTGCATACATTGTTTCGGTAATGCAGATAGCGAAGGAGAAAGGAAAACGATCCAATCCACAAGCCTACCAAGCCGCTATCCAGTATTTACTAAATTATGTAAAAAATCCTACTGAAACATCAACGAACTCTTATCAAACTTTAAGTTTAATATATTCTGTGCTTTCAAAAGATAAAAAGGAAGTTCATTCGTTAGAAAAGACTTTGGTAGATAATTTTGAGGAATTAAATTTAAAATCACGAGGTATTTTTCTTACAGCATATGCAGAAGTGCACAAACTAGATTCCTTTGAATCTGATCCCGTGTTTAAAAAATTATTTGAGGAATATACAAAGTACATCACATATGAAAAAGAATTATTCACTCTAAAACCTCTCAAACAAAAAAATGAGAATTATTATTACTATTCGTATTATAGTTCCCCAACAGTCCTTGGAAATTATCTGAGATTGTTACTAAGAGTTGATTCAAAAAATTCTAGGATAGTTGATTTGGTAAAATCAATTATGTTGGATAGACAAAACCATTTCTGGGCTGACAGCCATAGTGTGGGTACCATCGCTTTAGCTCTATCGGAATATAGAAATCGTTTTGAATCTACGTCTTCTGATACTGAAGGAAAAGCTATCTTTGGTGAAAAAACATTAATTGATGAATCATTTTCTTCTTCTTCGGATTCTATTTATAAGGAAGAAATTACATTCGATCGCCTTTTTGAAGGAAAAGATCCATCTAGCCGCCCTTTACTTTTCAAACGAACCAGTTCAGAAGGAAGATTGTATTTTCAATCTAGATTGATGTACATTCCTGTAAAAGATACGACATTACAAAAGTTCAATGGACTGGAAATTAGAAAAACTTTATATCGAATCGAAGGAAGAGATTCTGATGGTGATCCAATTTTAAAAGAAGTGACAAACTTACAACGAGGGTCTACATATCTTGTTAAATTAAAAATCTTAAGTAATACAGACCAAGCATTTGGAATGATCGTAGACCCAATTCCAAGTAACACTGAAATTGTAAATACTTCTTTCCTAACTGAAAAAACTTCAGATGCCGAAGATAACGAAGTGAGTGATGATTATTATTCTGGTTATAAGGAATATCGTGACGATCGGGTGATTTTTTCCGAAGATAGAATTGAAAAAGGAGAAACGGAGTTTAATTATATATTAAGACCTGTTGCTAAAGGAAATTCAATAATGCCAGCTTCAAAAACATTTTTAATGTATCATCCTCAATTTTATGGAAATACCAATACGATTCGAGTGAAAGTGGATTGATCTCTAGAAAAAAGATCATTCTGAATTTCCTGTTAGTTGGTGGAATTTTGTTTCCACTAGCAGGTTTTCTATTAAGACCAGTTTCTATTGATACTTTTAAAAACCAAATAACGGTTCGTATCCTGTCAGATGAGAAAACTTTAATCGGGAGAGGAAAAAACCAAAATCAAACCAAACAAGATTGGGAAAGTCTCAATGAATATCCGGGTTTTGTATCTGAGATTGTTAAAATTGCGGAAGACAAACGTTTTGATTCCCATCATGGTGTAGATATTCTGGCGGGATTTAATTCTCTTCGGTCTTATTTTTTTTCCGAAGGAAAACGGGGAGGAGCCTCCACTCTTACAATGCAACTTGTAAGAACACAAAATCCTAAAATTACTTCTTATCCTTTTTTAATCCGAAAAACTTTCGAATTGATAGAAGCTTTTCGATATGAGTTATGGCTTAACAAATCAGAAATTTTAGAAGCATATTTAAATTCAGTTTCAATTCATTCAAATATTGTTGGTTTTCCTTCCGCATCATTAGTGTTATTTGGAAAACATATTCGTTTTTTATCAATAGAAGAAACCGTTTATTTAACTGTTTTGATTCGAAAAAACAGACCTAAATTTGAGGAACTTGCGATTCGGTACCACAATTTAATAAACCGGATTCCCTATAAAATTCCAATGATAAATGATCCAAATGAACTTACAATTGTCCATAGTTCAAAAAATAAATTAGATCATGTAGATATTTGGAAAGGTGAAAACCAACACTTTCTCAATTGGATTCGTACTTTGCTTTCGATTTCTAATGAAGAATTTGTTTCTTCTTTGTCATCTGAGTTAAATTTCGAGGTATACTCAATTGTAAATTCTGAATTAGAAGGATTAAAAAGATGGAATGTATCAAATGCTTCAGTCATCGTGTTGGAACGAGTTCCAGGTAAAGATGACGAATTGGAACTTAAAGCAATGATTGGATCTAAAAATTTTTTTGAAGATGGAAATGGAATGGTTAACGGTACTTTAGCATATAGGGATGCTGGAAGTACATTAAAACCATTGTTATATGCAATTGCTATAGATAAGGGTTTTTATAATGTAAATTCAATATTCTCTGATGAAAAATTTTCATTTTCATTGGAACAAGGTGGAAATTATCTTCCGAGGAATGCTGACCTTCGTTATTGGGGAAATTTGACACTTGCGGAAGCACTTGGAAATTCAAGAAATATACCTGCGGTCACTGCAATCAATCAGATGGGTGTACCAACGTTTTATCGGTTTTTACGATCAGCCGGTTTTCACCACCTCAAAGAATCTCCGCAGTTTTATGGTCCAGGTCTTGCTCTTGGATCTGGCGGTACTAGTTTATTACAACTAACACGTGCCTATGGTGCTTTCCCTTTGGGTGGAATTTTACCAAAAATTCGACTTGGAAAAATTGATAAAAAACCTTTTTACATTGGAAATTCGATTCGTTTGTTTTCTGAAGAAACAGCTGAAGAAATTAAATTTGTGTTAAAAGACCCTAAGCTTAGACAAAGGGCATTCGGTCGGAGAAGTTATTTGGATTTTCCTTTTCCTGTTTCAGTTAAAACTGGTACCTCAAAAGATTACAGAAATTCTTGGACTATTGCGTTTAATGATCATTATGTGGTAGGTGCATGGGTTGGAAACTTTTCTGGTGAACGGACAATGGATGTTTCTGGTTCCTTCGGCGCTGGACGAATTGTTCAAAATATTTTTCGAAATCTAATGAAAAATCGACCAAAGTCAGATTATATTTCTAAATTTACAGAAACAAAAAATTTTTGTCGCCTAACTGGAAAACTTGCTTCGTCTCAGTGTCCATCGATCGCTTTGAAGGTAAGAAAAAATATAAATTCGGAAGAGTTGTGCAACGAACATGATGAAGAAACTAATTCAACTGTATTAGGCGTTGGATTTGTATATCCTTCTATGGGACAAATTTACTTACACCATCCTTCTTACGATAAAGAAACTCAAAGTATCCCCGTAAAAATTCGTGAATTAAAAACTTTGAATGAACCAAAATTGATTTGGAATGGGAAAACAGAATTGAAAGTCTCATCGAATGGAGATTTGAGGTTACCGATCATACGTGGAAAACAATCTTTGGTATTGTATGATGGAAAACAAAAAAAGGCATCTGTTGATTTTGAAGTTAGATAAGGGTATATTGGTAAAATTGAAAATGTTTTATCATTGGGAGAAATCACCAATGACTTTTTTGTATTTATTTTTGTATTTTTTACAAGGTCCGATTTTATTTTCTTTAGGGGTTTGGATTTATTTTCACGGGCTTTTGTTATCTACATTAACAATTATAACCATAATGTTAGATTTTTATTTCAATCATAATCATACGTTTCACAACCTAACAAACACTTCGATTCGTTTGTTCTTATGGATTCTTTTTTTAATTGTTTTGGGATATCAGGAAGTTTATCAAACTGAAGTAACATTTGAAATAGTGTTTTATTTTTTGAGTCATATTTCGCTTCTATATGCGGATATTTTTAATTTTTTATACCAGTGGCAACTATGGCAATGGTTTGCATTTGCGATTGGATTTTATTTTTTGTTTTGCCACAATCATAAAAGATTAAAAATTATTTTGATCGTTGGCCTATTGTTTGTGGTTGGTCTGCGTTATGATTCTGAATCAAAAAAAAATCTAATACAAACAAATGAAAATATTTTCAATCCACATACTAAGATACAAAATTATTTAGAGTCAATACCTGGGCGGCCAAATTTGGTTTTGGTTTTGTTGGAAGGTGTAGGAAGAAAACACCTTTTGAAAACAAATTCAAAGTATATAAATTTTTCAGTTTTGCAAAATTCTCATTTTTGGATTCCAATGCCTCATACTTCTAAAAGTATTTTTACATGGCTAACCGGAGAACCTCAATTAACCACCACTCGTATCACAGTCAATGATTCGGCATTACATTTGAATCTTCCCAAACAGTTACAAAATTCTTATGGTTACCAAACTTTTATGATTTATACTCAATCCATTTACTTTGAAGGAATGGATCTTTTTTTTCCGAAAATTTTTCAATCAGTTTGGGATAAATCATATTTAGAACAAAGGTACGGTAAGTTATATCCATCTTTTAGTTGGGGAATGGATGACAAAGTAGTGCTTCCTGCATTGAAGCAAATAGTTGGATCGGAAAAGAATCCATTATTTGTATTAATAGGACTTAGTCAAACTCACAGTCCTTATTTTGTATCTAAAGAGGATTCTCGTGGGCAATGGAATTCGCCTATTCTTCGTTACCAGACTTCTTTAGATGAAGAAATTTGCGTATTCGATGCAATTATTTCTTTTTGGAAGGAGAACTCTTCTCGCGAAACTGTATTAATTCTATCAGCAGATCATGGTGAATCTTTTGGTGAGGAAGGGGCACATGCACACAATTATTCATTATATAATCAAGAAACAGATGTACCATTTTTGTTATACTTTATAAAATCGGGTAAAGTTTACGTGCCAAATGTCGGCTCTTCAGTCGATTTTAAAACTACTATCTTAAAGTTGTTAGAAACACATGAAGGAAAAACGAATATAATATCTGAGAATCATTTTTTTCAACCCAACTACCAACCGAATTTATTTTTAAAAACTTGGAATTCTGAAATTCAAAAATCTTGGATTTTTAAAGTTAAAAAATATATATATCATAGCGATAGAGATCATTTGTTACAAATGGATTGGTCAGAAAAACAAAGAGTTATCGTTACCGATCCTAAGTTGAAACGAAATATAATAGAACAAATGTATTCGGGTATGCGTTAGGTGGATTTGATTCCATTTAGAAGTGTCAAAATGGATGTTCTAAAAAAACTTTTGAAATCTAACACAAAAATATCCAATCCATCTTCTTTCACTGCTTCACGGAACTGATTGGAAGGAAATCCATGGGACCAAGATCCAACAGCCAATGCATGGCATTGCATCAAAAATATAAATGCTGAATGTTCGTTTAGAAATGGAAATGTTTTGATGAGTTGGGGAAGGATTTTTGATATTTGTGCTTTTAGGCTAAGTTTGAATTCTCGAATGGTTTCAACACTCGCATTTTTTTCTAATATCGTTGGGACAATGGGTAGGAGTTTCAAAAATCGAACATGTCGATCCATTGATTCAACAAACCATTTTGAAAATTCATCGGCATCAATGTTTTTTGTTTCTGTAAAAAAAATTTCCATGTCTAAAAACCAAGCTTCATAATCTGCATTATGCACGCGAAGGCAAAGGTCTTCTTTCGTAGGGAAGTATAAATATAAAGTGCCTTTTGCAATCTTTGCACGTTTTGCAACTTCATCCATTGAAAGTTCTGCCCAGTCCTTTTTGAGCAAAAGGTAGGCTGCGGATTGAAGGATGGTCGTTCGTTTGGAAAGTTTATCTTTTTCCAATACAGCTCTTTTTTTTGGCGAACGTTCTGCAATCGACATACGACTCATACCTCCAAGTTAGGAGATTACTAAAAAATATGCTAGAAAAAAACGTATTATTGACTAGAAGTCAATTTAGAACAACTATCAGTCATTTATATTTGACTTAAGGTCAGCAATTAGATTGAAATGATACAATTGAAGGAGTGTTTATGAAGTTTCCAAGACTCAATTGGTTCCTAACTACAATTATTTTATTCTTTGGAATTCTGGTTTTGAATGTTAATGGGAAATCCAATGTTTGTTTACCTTTTACCGAAGAAGAAAAAGTTGAAAAACTATTAAAGAGAGTTGGAACGTTGCAAGGGAGTTTCATTCGGAATGGAGAATCACATACAGCGGAAGAGGCAGAAAAACACCTTCGTTACAAACTAAAAGAAGCAAAGAATTCTTTTTTTGCACCAGATCCAAAGGAGTGGACTGCTAAATTATTCATCGAAAAAATTGCTTCAAAATCGTTTCTTTCAGGAACTCCTTATTTAATCAAATCATTAGAAGGCAAAGAAATCAAATCGGCTGACTGGATGTATTCGGAATTAAAAAAAATAGAATCCTGTTTATAACAAATCATCAATTTCCCAGTTGGCGGAGCCGCCAACTGAATCTTTGATTGAAAATAAAATTGAATTTAAAAATGGATTCAGGTTTTATTTCCAAGCATTTGCGAAATCTTTTGCATACTGTGCAAAAGTGATAGGATCTTTTCCTGTAAGAGTTTTGACAGTGTCAAGAATTGGAGCAGAAAATCCTTCTTTTAATGCACCAGCGATCATCACGAGAAAAGCTGCATAATCTTTAGAAAGTCCTGCTGAAACAAGGGAAACTTCAAAAACTTTTGGATCGACATCAACATATTCGATACTCTTTCCACTTACGTTTGTTAAGTGTTTTGCAACTTCATTATGATCAATGGATTCAGGACCAGTCAAAGTAAACGCTTTGTTGTCGTTTTTCGTTGTTGTGAGTAAAACAGAAGCTACAGAAGCAATGTCTCTTGCATCGATAAAACTTGTTTTTGCATTCCCACCTGGAAAATAAATTTTCTGGTCTTGTTTGATACCCGCAATCCAAAATGTGTGGAAGTTTTGCATAAACCAATTTGGACGAATAATATTCCATGGAATACCTGCTCCTTCGAGCATAATTTCTGTTTTGCGAAAGGGTGCTTCAGGTGGTGTATGATCAACTCCCATTGCAGTCATGAGTACTAATTTTTTAAGACCCACTTGTTTAGCTTTTTCAATCCATGGAGAAAGAATTTCATATTGATTGGTTTGGCCAGGAGGACTTAAAAAATAAGCTGCATCCACTTGTTCCAAAACTTCCAATCCTTTTGTAAGTTGGGATGAGTCCGCAAATACCCAATGCAAGTTTGGGCTACTTTTTTGAGCCTCAGGTTTTCTGGATCCAATCCAAACTTCATGTCCTTGTTTTTGTAGTTCCGTTACAAGATGGCCTCCAACGAGTCCAGAGCCACCATATACAAATACTTTCATAGTTAATCCTTGAATTCGGAATAGATTCCGTTATTGTTTTTCTAGAATACTCTAGATTTTATATACTGTCTATGTCATAAAATATTAAAAAAATATCCAATCGTATAAAAAGATAGACTTTTGGTCAAATAGGTGTAAATTAGGGATATGGATTTGTTATCGGAAATTCTCTCCTCTGCCGGTTGGAAAAATGACTTACTTTCCAAAGGCCAAATTTTTCAAAGTTTTGGATTTCACTTTCCCTGTGATAAAAGTGGTGGCTTTCATGTCGTAACACAAGGTAGTTGTTATGCGAGAATAGGTAATACAATGATTCCCTTACATAAAGGAGATCTTATCTTTATCACTAGAGGAACCAATCATGAATTATTATCTGATCCTAAAGCAAAAGTGGTAACCATTGAACGTTTTCTCGGTGATAAAGAGATTCGGATCAAAAAAGAAAATCCTGTCACTACTTTTGTTTCTGTTCGTTATGAGGTCCCTCCAGGTCCCATCCACCCGCTGTTTTTAGAACTACCCGAATACATCCATATACCTTATGAAACTATTCAAGCTCACCATGCGTTAGGAGATATCATTCAAATCCTATCTCGTGAATTAGAATTAAATTTAGGTACTGATTTGATTGTCCAAAGACTAACAGATATTTTGCTATATTATATGTTACGAATGTGGTTAAACCAAAATGTAGATACACAATCTGGTTGGATAAAAGCTTTTCATGATACTTTAGTTTTATATGCATTGGAAAAATTACACAATGGATATAGTAAAGATTGGACCATTGAGTCTTTGGCAAAAGAAACGGGGGTCTCTCGGGCAAACTTAGCCAATCGTTTCCGTGATGTTTTAGGAATTCCGCCGATGGAATACTTGGCAAAACTTAGAATGGAAAAAGCAAAACAATTATTTCAAAAAGGGAATATGGGATTGGAAGAAGTTGCACAAATTGTTGGTTATGCTTCTGCTTTTTCTTTTTCGAAAGCTTACAAACGTATTTATGGAAATTCACCGAGCCGTGAGTGGAAACGAGTTGTGTAGTAACGATTTAATGTTTTCTAATTGGTTTTTTTTTGGTAAAAAATCTGGGTGATTTCGAAATACCTCGGCTGCTTTCCTGATTTTGGAAGTATTTGCCATCATTGGTTTTGTTTCTTTCCATCTTCCATCTAGTTTCATTTGTTCAGAAAGTTTAAGATAAGATTTGATTCTTCCTGCTCTTGTTGCATAAGAGATTCGATTTTTGCAGTGGCATGGATTGTCTGCCTTTGTTAAACTACATTCTTTACCAAGAAATGTTTCCATTTGTTTTCTGGATCTAGATAATTTTTGACGGAATGTTTCTGGACGAATTCCCATTACAAAAGCACCTTCTTCACTGGAAGTTTGAAATACTTCTCCTAGTAAATAGGCCATTCTGTAAGGCCGAGATAGGCCTTGTAACATAGAGTAGGTGCAAGCAACTTGAACATGTAAAACAAGTTCAGAAACATGAGGAGAGGATTCCTCTTCAAATGTCACTGTGGGAAATTCAGAAGGAGTTTGGTAAGGTTTTTGTGTTCGGTGTAATTCTTCCCGGATGGCTCGCAAATGTATTTTCCTTCGTTCCATTTTTGATTTTTGTACATTGATCAGATGGTTACTGGCAATTCGGTAGATCCAGGTAGAAAGTTTGCTTTCTTTCCTAAATCCACCTAAGTTTGTAATTACCTTTACCAATATTTCTTGGGTGGCGTCTTCCGCATCCTCTGGATTCCATAAAAATTTCAATGCGAGTGAAAAAACCTTTGGTTGGAAGATTTGAACTAATTCTTCCAATGCTTTTGTTTTTCCAGCAAGTGAACTTTCTAACAGTAAAAGATGCGGATCTTCAATCATTATTTTTTGTTGGTTACGTAGTGAACTACAAGAGCAAGGAAAGCAGGAAGTCCTTGTGAAAACAAAATTGAAAACTTAGCAGTTGCCGAACCGTAAATTCCCGCAACTACCACACAAATGAGAAAAAACAAAATGGTTTGGAACTTTTGTTTTTCTTCTTTGATAAAGAACAATGCCCAAAAAAGTCCGGCAGCTAAAAAACCATTGTAAAGCCCTTGGTTTTTTGCAAGTTTTGCAGTGATTTCTGCAGTTTCTGGTGTTAACTGGAAAATTTTCATCCCCAACTCGGTTTTCCAAAGGAACATTTCCAAGACCAAAATAAACACATGTTCCACTGCAACAAATGTACTAAGTATGAAAGAAAGAAGTTTCATTAAATTCTCCTAAAGAACGCTTTTTCTATTGGGACAATCGATCTTACTGTTTGTGACAAAATGGGAAGAAAAAAATGAAAAAAAGGAATATAATTCAGCGACCCTATCTGTATTTTCGCATTAAAAACAGATAGGATACAAGGGTTGTTCGATTTAAGAGTCAAAAACCCTATGGTTCTTCGTTTGGGGGTTTAGTTTCCAATTCCAACACGCCTACTTCGGTATTCAGGTCCAAGATGTTTTTCAATCGCACCATCCTTCCTCCGCAGGCTTCAGTCGCAGAAACTGTAAACTGCAAAGGTTCTGTTGTGGCAGGGTAATTATAAAAACTAGTTTCATAATGAATGGATTGGTAAAATCCAGTGTTTCCCGAGATATTTAGAGTGGCTCGCTGGTAGGGGTTGATTCCATTGCCACTTGTGGGAATAGAAAACCCTGTATAGTGACTTCCATCAGCTAAAGAAAAACCATATGATTTAATCGTATTTGTTCCTGAAACATAACCAATGATAGTTGGAATCTCTAAAGTATCAGTTGTAGTTGATCCGAGAAATTGGTTCCAAATTAAATTCCCATTCCAATCAAATTTTGAAAAGATATTATTTCGAAAACTTGATGATGAGGGGAATAGTTGGTAAGGATGAAAGGAAGATCCAAAATCTCCAGCGTTGATCCCTGTAGTATATACTCCATCTTGTGCGGGAGCAATTCCATAAATCACACCTAATGTAAAACTGGCGCTGATAGATCCAAGATAAGTTCGGTTCGTAATTGCAAAATCAGAAATCGAAAGTTTTGTCACCATCGGTCTTTGGTAATTATAAGAAGGTAAGGGATGCCCAGTAAAACCTACATAATTGTCATCAGCAGCTCCAAAAAGAAGGATAGAGTGGTCTGGGCCATAAGTAGCATTGAAAACTGAGACTCGACCATAAGATGGTAAATATCTTTGTCTAATCGGATTACCTTGAGAGGAAATCACACCCCATCCGATTTCTTCCATACCTGTATTTAGTGCGTAAGAAGCTACCTCCATCGTTGGAAATTCAGCGAATCCATTGTTATCTGGAGTCATGGAAACAGCTCGTCCATTATAAAATAAATGTATGTTATCCATTGGATCTGTCACAAGGACGAACCGGTTTTCGACAATTGAATTATCTGTTTTATCTAAATAAGTGCTCCATACTCGATTCCCACTTGAATTGAATCGAGCAAGAAAAAGTGAATTGGAATTGGATTTGAGTGAAAGGGGAATTCCTTGTTCAGCACTTTTTATATAACCTGCAATAACGATATCGCCGTTCGATAATTCTGCGATAGGAACTGATTCTTTGTTATCAGAAGAAGAATATAGTTGTCCTATATAATCCAACCATTCAATTTGAAATGTCCTTCCATTGACTAAAAAAACAATTGCGTTCATGTCGGTGCCTGGTGTTCCAGAAAAAGAAAAATTTTTCCCAGTGGTTTTTCCATTCCAATTCACTGGTTCAAAAACTCCCGCAGTTACTAAAAAATTTCCGTTTTTGAGTTTCAGTAATTTGTAAGGATATGTTTTGTAATTTCCTGTTCCCAATCGAATTGACGCTTTTGTGTTGGGATTACATAAACTTCGAAGGTATTCTTCCCAGAACCAAGTTTCCAAATAACTTTGGGACATCGGGTCTCTAGGATTGTTAAAGTTCAGTTTACAGTTGTTAAACTGCAACAATACAATCAAGAGAGTGAGAAGTAGAGTGAACTTCCTGGTAAAATTTCTACGTTGTTTCATTGCCAAATCAAATTTCCCATTAAAAGGAAAAGTTTTCTATTTTTAGTCATTTCATAGGAAGTAACGTATTTCTCAAGTCCTTTGTTGAAAACCCTAACAATGCCAACCTTTTTTCGGAACGTTTTCTGGATGAATCGTTTTTGTTTTTTTAAAAATAAAAATTGAGTTAGAATATTTTAATATTTATATGTTTCAAACGGAAATGGAAACTTTTTACAAGAATGAATTTTGGTAAAAGTCCCAGTGTTTTGTAGTAAAAAACATAGGGTTTACAGTTCTTCAATCGGTGGTTTTGTAGATAATTCTAAATACCCATTCGCAGCAGGAAAGTTTAAATATCTTTTTAAGGATACCAACCTTCCATTACAAACATCTTGAATGATTACATTCATACCAACGAGTCCTGATACAGGTGAAGTGTTAAAGATATTGTTTTCATAACGGATAGATCCGTACCTTCCCGTTTTTCCATTGATATGCAAAGTCACATCTTGGTATGGATTGAAACCAGTTCCGTAGCTGATTGAATCGAGTCCAGTCATCCATGCACCAGCATCCGTTCCTAAAAGTTTTGCACGGATTTCATCATAATAACTTATGTACGTTATAGCTGGAACTTGATCGATAACGTTTGTGACAGCGGAACCCAAAAATTGGTTCCAAAGTAAATTTCCATTTAGATCAAATTTAACAAATGAATAATTTCTAAAATTTCCAGAAGGGAAGTATTGATAATCGTGAATAGGAAAACCATAAGAACCAGCGGCCACTCCTGTACCATAATACCCATCATTTGCTAATTTGATCGATTCGAGTTTACCCAAATTGAATGAAGTATTATTAGATCCAATATAAGTTACATTCAAAATATCTATAGTATTGGAAGATAAAAGCGCAGAAAAACCTCTTTGGAAATTGACTGCAGGATGACCTGGATAATTCTCAATTGAATTTAGAGTGGAACCGCCTAACATTATATTGCCGTCTTTTGAATATATTGCAGTGATTACTTCTAAATCACTTAGTCCTCTCAAAAAACGTTGTCTTTGTGGAATCCCATTCCCATTAAGAATGGCCCAACCAATTTCTTTTTGTCCTGCAACCAATCCGTTGGATGCAACTGTAGGTGCGGGAAATTCAATGATACCCACTGTATTTGGTGTGTTTGTTGCAGTTCCAATGGATGTAAAAAAGAGATGCATTCTGTCGTTCGAGTCGACTACGTGGGCTATTTTATCAATTGAAAAAGATCCTGTTGCCATATCAAGATAGGTGAACCATACTCGAGAACCAGATGGACTAAAACGAACCGCCATAAAAGCTTGTGGGTTTAGTTTTGTTGAAATGGCACCTGGTTGTTCTGTTCCTTGGACTTGGGTAAAAATTCCAATGTCTCCATTGGAAAATTCCGAAAGGCTAGAAAAATTACTATTGGCTGTCGTGGTGGCTGCGGGTCCTAAATAGTCCAACCAATCTATTTCAAAAGTCCTGCCATTCACTTGGAAAATGACAATGGAAGCATCCGTTCCGGTCACTCCCGTATAACTATAATTAACACCAAAGTTTTTACCTGACCAGGAAACCTGTTCTGAAACACTCGCAGTTACAATATAATTCCCATTTTTTAATGGAAGGAACGACTGTGGGAGAACAGTATAATTCCCACTTCCAATTTTAACATTTCCTCTTATAAAAGGGCTACAGATAGTTCGAAGGTAAACATTCATCGCAGCCGTTTCGAAATAACTTTTTGAATTTGAATCACTCGGATTGTTTAAATCCAACTTACAATTTTCAAAAATGCAAAACAGGAGGATTAAATAAATAATGATAAGTAGAAATTTTTTGATTCTAAAAAATAAAAACATGATCCTTAACGACCCCATTCATCTTTAGATAAATGGAAATTTATAATTGAAATTTTTAGTCCTTAGCAAATTGGAAAGTCAAAGATTCACAAGTCATTTGCAAGATTTGTTTGGAAAAAAAAGAGAGACTAGTAATGATCCTAAGATTGTACAATAATGAATGTAGAAAATCTTAAATGAAAAGGTTTTAACGTACGATTTGCACGAGATGTAAGGTTTGTTTTATCTTTGGGTCTTTCAAACCATTCATATTTTCAATTCTATTGTTTCCGTATAAACTTTGTCATACTCTAATTTCCTAGTTTTCCAACTCCAATCCAATGCCATCATGTTTTTCACTACATTCTCTCTTTCAGGCGAATTGTATAAATCTTTTGCTCGTTCCAGAGCGTATCCAAGCGAACCAACGTCATTCGGTTCAAAGATAATTCCCGTTTTATATTTTATGATACTTGATTCATTCACTGTATCGCGAAGTCCACCGACTCTGGAAACAATTGGAATTGTTCCATAAACGTGACTGTACATTTGGTTTAGGCCACAAGGTTCAAAGAGTGAAGGCATCAGAAAAAAATCACTAGCTGCTTCAATTTTATGTGCAAGTGATTCATTATATCCTTTGTAAAAATAAAATACATCGGGTAAAGTATCTGATAAGTGAAAAAAAGAATTTTCTGTTTCTGGATCTCCTGAACCAAGAACTACATAACAGTGTGGCAGGTGACGTCTTTCTAAAAATGCATTTAAAAAAGTGGGAAATCCTTTTTGGTAAGTAAGCCTTCCAATAAGACCAACCAAAGGAACATCTAAGGGTAAAAAAGGCCTTCCAATTTCTTTAAATAACTCTTCTTTATTTTTTAATTTCCCTTTTTTCCAATCCTTCGTTGAATAGGTTTCGAAAATTCTTTGGTCTGTTTCTGGATTCCATTCTTCTGAATCAATTCCATTTAAAATTCCTGAATAGTCGGTTGCTCTTAGTCTTAAACAATAACTGAGTCCAAATCCATTTGGTTCTGAAATGGTTTCTTCTCTATAACCAGGACTCACAGTAGTGATTTTTCCAGCAGAAAGAATTCCTGCTTTCATATAATTACATTTGTCGTTGTGTTCAAAAGGGCTAGTGATGAGGTGAAAGGGTGCTTCTTTTAAGAAGCCGGTCATCCAAAACGGATGATCTCCTTGATAAGCTAAATTGTGAATGGTGAAAACAGTTGGAATTGGTTTTTTGGAATCTTTTTGTAAGGCCAGTGACAATGCGGTATGCCAGTCATGGGCGTGAAATACATCTACATTTAAGATTTGGCTGAGGGCATAACAAGCGTAAGAGAAAATAGCAAAGCGAAAGTGTTCTTCTGCGTGTCCGTAAATAGAATCCAAAGTTTGGAAAAGTTCTGATTCGAAAAAATATAACTTCACACCACCTTCTTCCGCTTCTAAAAATCTAGATGTTTTCAAAACTGAAATGATGAGTGTGTCTGTTTCTCCGTCTTTTGGGAGCAGGGCCGGGAACACCATGCCCGTAAATTGGGGTGACTTTCCCAACTTCCCAATCAAGGGTAATGCGACATAAACTTCTTCCGACTTCGCCTGTTCTTTGGTGAGTGAGGCAAGCATGTCCGCAAGGCCTCCCATCTTAATGTAAGGAAAATATTCTGCAGATGCGTGGAGAATCTTCATTTTCTGTTATTGACACCGACTCGCAAAGTAAGAAGCTAGAAAAACACAAAGTGAAATCGAGGAGAGATCCATGTCAGTATCTACTAATCTGCGCGGCCTTGCTGAATTAGGCCTTAAACCGTCTGAAGTCTTCCATAACTTATCATACGAAGAAATTTACCAGCACGAATTGAACAACAAAGAAGGCGTAACTTCTGATAACGGAACGATGATGGTAGATACCGGGATTTTTACGGGTCGCTCCCCTAAAGACAAATATTTTGTCGATGAACCTTCTTCCACAAACAACATTTGGTGGGGTCCGGTCAACACAAAGGTTTCCGAAGCCATTTTCAATGAATTATACGCAGAAGTAACTAAATTCCTAGATAACAAAAAACTTTATGTTTTTGATGGCCATGCTGGAACCAACAACGACACACGTATCTCTCTTCGTGTGGTTACAGAAAGAGCTTGGCAACACCACTTTTGCACAAACATGTTCCTTCGCCCTACTAAAGAAGAACTCGAAAAATTAAATCCAGAGTTTACCATCATCAACGCATCTGGTTACAAAAACGCAAAATACAAAGAACATGGCCTTAACTCCGATGTATTTGTGATTTTCCACTTAGCAAAAAAAATCTGTATCATCGGTGGAACCGAATACGGTGGAGAAATGAAAAAAGGGATTTTCTCTGTCATGAACTACTACTTACCACTGAAAAACGTGCTCACAATGCACTGTTCAGCTAACGTTGGTAAGGATGGAGACAGTGCTCTTTTCTTTGGTCTTTCTGGAACAGGAAAAACCACTCTTTCCACTGACCCACACCGCAAACTCATCGGTGATGATGAACATGGTTGGGACGATAATGGAATTTTCAACATTGAAGGTGGGTGTTATGCAAAAACCATCAATTTGGATCCAAAAACAGAACCAGAAATCTATGCAGCCATCCGTCGTGATGCTCTTCTAGAAAACGTAGTATTTGATGCGGCTACAAAAAAGGTAGATTACTCTTCTGCTGCAAAAACAGAAAACACCAGAGTTTCTTACCCAATTTTTCACATCGATAACATCCAACCAGGATCGAAAGCAGGTCACCCTAACACTGTTATTTTCCTTACTTATGATGCTTATGGTGTTCTTCCTGCGGTTTCTAAACTTTCTATCGAACAAGCAATGTATCACTTCCTATCTGGTTACACAGCAAAGGTTGCGGGAACGGAGCGCGGTGTGAAAGAACCACAAGCAACTTTCTCTGCTTGTTTCGGTCAGGCGTTTATGACTCTCCACCCAACATACTATGCAAAGTTACTCGGTGAAAAAATGAAAAAACACCAAGTAAATGCTTATCTTATCAATACTGGTCTTGTTGGTGGAAAGTATGGTGTAGGAAAACGTATGAACCTACCTGCAACTCGCCAAATCATCAATGAAATCCTTAACGGAAACATTGAAAAATCTGAGTTTGAAAAACACCCAGTATTCCAAGTTTCTTTCCCAAAAACAATCAACGGTGTGGATGCACATATCCTTAACCCACGTAATGCTTGGGAAAACAAAGAAGACTACGACAAAACTGCAACTGATCTTGCTAAACAATTCATTGAGAACTATAAAAAATACCTCACTGGTTCCAAAGAATTTGATTACAGCCAATACGGTCCAGTAGCGTAAGTATTAGTATCACTTGAACTTTAACTCTTTTGATTAAGAGTTAAAGTGTTTGAAAGCCGTCTGTCTCTTGATAGGCGGCTTTTTTATTCTAATGAACGAAAAAAGAGATAAAATATGATCAAGAATGATTCTAAGAAAGCTAAAGGTATGCGAGTTGCGATTATCGGACTTGGTCGTATGGGCATCCGTCATTTACAAGCGGTCATAAAGTTAGAAATGGAAGTTTGTGGAATCGCTGATGTCTCAGCAGAGGTGATAGCATTAGTTTCGAAAGATTACAAATTAGAACAATCAGTTGGTTTTACTGATGCATATTTAATGTTAAAAAATACAAAACCAACGGCCCTTGTCATCGCAACCACCGCACCTTTCCATTGCGAATATGTATGTGCAGCAGCAGAATTAGGTATAAAATATATTCTTTGCGAAAAACCTATGGCAATCTCATTGGAGGAAGTTGAAAAAATGAAGTCTTCATGTGATAAAGCAGGGTCAATTTTGGCGATCAACCATCAAATGAGGTTTATGCCACAATACACACAGGTAAAGGCTTTGATTCAGGAAGGTGATCGTCTAGGCACATTGTCCAGTATCATTGTTGCCGGTTCTAACTTTGGCCTTGCTATGAATGCTAGTCACTATTTTGAAATGTTTCGTTATATGACAGATTCAAATGTGGAGACAATTCAAGCATGGTTTGAAGAAGGCCAATTACCAAATCCCCGGGGGCCACAATTTGAAGATCGCTCTGGTAGGTTACTCGCAAAAAATCATTTAGGCATTTCTATGTTTATCGATTTCTCATCTAACTCTGGTTATGGCTTACAGCTTGTTTATATTTGTCGTAATGGTCAAGTTCTTGTAGATGAGCTTACTGGAGATTTAAGAATTTCTTCTCGTAAAACTGAATTTCGCGAACTGCCAACTAGTCGTTATGGAATGCCGGCTGACATTATCAATACACAAATCGAACCAGCTGATACAGTTGTACCAACAGTGCGAGTATGGAATGCTTTATTGGAAGGCGAATCTTTTCCTGACGGTGATGCAGGTGCACATGCCATGGCATGTTTGGTTGCTGCACATTCGTCTCATGAAAATGGGAATGTTCCAATTTCTATCAATAGTTCAAACATAAGAAAAAATCAAAAATTTAATTGGGCATAATTCAGAGAGTTCGACATGAAAAAGTGGAAAATTGCAATTATTGGTGCCGGTTATATGGCAATGGAACATGCAAAGGCATTTGCATCTCTTGAATCCGTTGAGATTGTCGGCGTTTATAGTAGAACCAAGTCGCGAGCCGAAGAACTTGCTTCATTGTATAATTCAGAGACATTTGAAAGTATTGATTCTATGTACCAAAAGACTAAAGCCGATGTAGCCGTAGTAACAGTTACCGAGTTATCAATGCCTGAAATCTGTTTTCAATGTTTTCAGTATCCATGGGTTTGTTTTTTAGAAAAACCTGTTGGGATAAATTTATCAATTGCAGAATCAATTTTTGCAAAAGCTAACGAGATGAAGGTTAGAGCTTATGTTGCTCTTAATCGACGATCCTACTCTTCCACGAGACAAGCTGTTAAAGAAATCACGGATGATGAAAGCCCTCGACTGATCTCTATCCTTGACCAACAAGATATGGTTGCCGCAAGGGAAATGGGTCAACCTGAAATTGTTGTTAACAATTATATGTATGCCAACTCCATTCATTTGATAGACTATTTTACTTTGTTTGGAAGAGGTGATGTCATTTCTGTAGATTCCGTTTCCCCTTGGAATCCGGAACATCCCGGAAATGTAGTTTCAGTCATCAGATTTTCGAGTGGCGATGTTGGCGTTTACCAAGCTGTTTGGGACGGCCCCGGACCTTGGGTTGTTACAGTTTCAAACCGTAAAGTTAGACTTGAAATGAGGCCACTCGAAAAGTTAGGAATCCAACGTCGTGGCGAACGCAGACTCACCGAAGTGGAACCTGACATCATTGATAGTGAATTTAAACCCGGTTTGCGCTATCAAGCCGAGCAAATTTTGAATCTTTTAGAGGGAAAACAATTTGCATTGGCAACTCTCGAGTCAGCTACTAAATCCATGAAACTTTGTGCTTCTATTTATGGATTATTGAATTTGGAAAGTTAATTTATTAATGCTTCGTTGATTTTCTGGAATACTAACTCATGCCCATTTTCTGAAAGATGATGCCCGTCGTAATCTACTACAACTTCCTTAGCTAGTTTGCCTTCATATGGATTAATAAAAATTACATTGTTGTTTGAGTTAGCTAATTCATTCAAAGCAGTATTGAAGGTTTTAATATCTTCTTCAATGTTAAAGACATTTTTAATCATATGTTCGCCGGGTGGTGCAATTGCGATGATGATTAATGATGATTGCGATTCAGTGATTCGATTGATTGATTTTTGAATATTATCTTCAAACTGTTTCAATGAAATATATCGGTAATCAAAAAATTTAGTGAATTTATAGTTGTTACGTTTGATATAATCAAGAACAAATCTGCGGAGATATGGAACTCTTCGAATCCATCTTTCAATTTTTGGTGGAACGCCTCGCCTGGTACAATCACATATTCCTACTTGTAAAATTGTAGTAGTAGGCTTTAGAAAAACAATTTCATCTAGTTCTTCCATTAAATTGTTGGATGTAAATCCACGACCATTCTTAAGATAAACAATACTTGTATTTTTCCAATGCGAAAGTAATTTTTCTGTCCAGGTAGATTCAACAGGAGTTCCTTTCCTTGGCATTCCTAACGAATCAGTAAAGGCAAGAATTCTAGCAATTGTATGTTTCAACTTTAAAACGTTTTCCTATATGATATTCGTAATCTAATTTGATTATGTCGATTTCCATAAATTAGTCTAGAATTTTTCTTCAACTTGTCCAGTTTCCCGTTAGGCAGCTACAAACCGGTGAGGTTACAGCTGCACTTTGAATCTTAGAATCTTTGGATGAGTAGAAAAGAGGCAATATTGATTCCTACTAGATGGTAGGCACTGGAAATGGCACCATACAGAATAGGCCTCGGAATGTTCGGATTGATGGCGATGTTAAAAGTATTGGCGGTCAAAAAACCAAATCCAAACAAACTGCCCCAAACAAGTGCATCAATGGTTTGTTGAACTTGAAGTACGGAAAATAAAACCGCTGTCGTTATTGTTATGATGAGCATACAAACCATTGGGCCGAATACAAACAAGAATGCCAATGATTCTGGGGTTTCGTTTTCTTTCCCAAGTGAAGTTCTATATAATTTTTCGAAGAGAATTGTAAACCAAAAATAACCAAGAAAAGAATAAACAAAAAATGCCAAACCAATGGCGATCCAATCCAAATGACTCAAAATTTGTAACATAAACAATTTTCCTTTAATCATGAGTATTGAATGGTTATAATAGATTTTAAAAAGAATGAATTGTAAAAAATCAGGGTGGATTTTTTTTTACATCAAAAATTGTGAGGGTGTTTGACCGGTGAAAGTTTTGAATTCTTTGATAAAATGTGATTGGTCAAAATATCCTAAATCATAAGCAAGTCTAGTAAATGATTTATACTTTGGAATTTCTTGGATAGCCCTACTCATACGTATGATAGAAGATATTTGTTTAGGCGTACCTCCTGTAATTTCTCGAAATTTTTTTTCAAAAGTATCAATACTCAAATTTACATTTGAAGCAATATCATTGATTTTGATCTTTCCCTGTGACTGGTTCATTTGTGAAATCGCTTCAAAAATCCGATGATCAATTGTTTGTTTTTTAATTGTTTTCAGTAAAAAATTTTCTAAATGTTTTGTCTTTGAAACTTGATCTTCTGATTCTAACAAACGTGAATGTAAATCGTTTAGATCTGTTTTATTGAATAATTCGTATCCAGAAATACCGATTTCTTTCAATTCATTCATCGGCATATTGAAAAAAGCAAAAGCTCCCCATGGTTGGAATTTTATGATGATGATTTCTGATCCTTCCGATAGGAGATTGTGTTTTACAGATTTTCTAAGTCCCGATAGAGAGATGGATGGCAAAGCATGTATGTCTTTATGAATCCGGTAACTATGGTTTCCTTTGAGTTTGATTGTCAAAACAAAAGAATGATGTGGATAAATTGATTTTGAAAAACCATTTTGAGTTTGGATAAAAAGGTAACTTTCCACATAACGATGGAGTAACGATTGTGGTTTGTACTCAGTAACAGTGGGCAACATGTGGATTTACTTCCAGGAAAAGTCGTTTTAATGTTTTGTAAAGGTTTTTCTCAAAGGTATCAGAATGAAACTGCTTACCACACGGACGCCTCGCATCCGTTAGTTGAAATAGCATATTTCAAAACCGACCGGGCTCACTCCGGGGTGCGCTCACGCTTCCGCCTGCCAAAGGCAGGCCAAGCCCTCCGGATCCCTGGCGCAGGGGTTTTGAGGGTTGGTTATAAGGAACCATTCCATAAACTGAAATTGCGTATAACGATTATACTATTTGTTAATCTAAAGGTGGTCACTTTCAATTTTTAAAAACTGAGTCATCTCTCAAAAATGTAGTTGTTTGCCAATCACTCTTAAAAATTGATAGAGTTTGTGGCTATATTAAAACCTAAAAAAACATTACTCCCTAAAAAAGAAAGAACACGTGCGCAAATCATGAATGCAGCGCTACGATTGTTTGCGATAAAAGAGGCCGGGGAAACTTCCATAGCAGAAGTAGCAGTAGAAGCTGAAGTAGCCAACGGAACAATTTATAATTATTTTAAAACAAAAGAAGAGTTATTAGATGCATCGGCTCTAATGTTGGCAGAACAGGCTGCGGCGGAAGCGGATATTCTTATGGCTGATATTCAAAACGAAGTGGAACGTTTGGCGTTTGGTGCCGTACACTTTTTACAAAAAGCAAGAAAAGATTCCGATTGGGCCTGGGCTCTTATACGTGTGGCAGCAGTGGCACCTAGAATGAGCGAAATTCTCAGAGCCTATCCACTTAGGGATATGAAAAAAGCAGTAACATCTGGAAAATTCTCAATCGATTCGGAAGAGTCCGCCTTGGCTTTGTTTGTTGGAGCCATTCACTATGGAATCCGAAATATTCTGGAAGGTAGAGCAAACTTTAAAACACATGATGTGGATTTGATTGTTTTAGTACTGAGAGCCTTCGGTTTTACGCATACGAATGCAAAAAACACTGTCACTCGGGCATATGATAAAGTTTGGAAATCAAATCCCTAATTTCCATTAGATAATTCTAAAGAATCCCTCACAACTAATGCAGCCTTAATTGGTTAGTTTTGCCATTTGAATAACTTTCGATTCTCCCCCTAACGATTTTTCCTTTCGATTTCCTATCGTGATATCCTTTGCTTTTGGTAGTTAGTCATATTTCCAATGGTTTGTCGGTTTTAATATTATTGACATATATTGCATAAATGAGAATACTCTCAAAAAAGAAGGATTTTACATTTATGGAACGGATGGTTGAAAATCAAAATCTCCAGACACCCAATGTGGTCATTGTAGGTGCAGGCCCTGTCGGAGTTCTCACTGCTAATCTTTTGGGTTTGCAGGGCATTCCTGTGCTTCTCATCGATCAAAATCCCGGGATTTTAGAAATTCCAAGAGCCATTTCTTTGGACCAGGATGCTTTGAGAGTTTTACAAGCAGCAGGATTCGGAGAAGAGATCGCTGCCACTATGCCAGCAATTTCTGGGATTGAACTGATTTCTCCCTTTGGCGGGCGTTTTGCCAAAATCAATTCAAGTGGTTCCCTAGACTGCCATCCTCGTTTGGTGTCCATTTACCAACCTGAATTGGAACGGATACTCAGGAATGGTTTAAAACGATTTTCTCATGTTCGTTTATGGTCAGAGTGCACTTATGTTTCTCATATAGAATCAGATTCAAATATTATAGTAACTGTTAAATGCCAAGATGTAGATTGTAAAATTACCACAGGTTTTTTGTTAGGTTGTGATGGCGCCCGCAGTAATCTAAGAGAAAATCAAAG
The DNA here is from genome assembly GCF_002811945.1 of Leptospira harrisiae. Taxonomy (NCBI): domain Bacteria; kingdom Pseudomonadati; phylum Spirochaetota; class Leptospiria; order Leptospirales; family Leptospiraceae; genus Leptospira; species Leptospira harrisiae. The sequence continues at coordinate 396,417 of NZ_NPDX01000002.1, forward strand.
CTGGTCAATGTTAGGATCTTCTTACAAAGAAGATTGGCTGATATTGGACATAAAAAATCAACCCAATCCATTGAACATTGTTGAGTTTATCTGTGATCCCAAAAGACCTGTTGCTCACGTTCCGGGACCCAATGGTTCAGAGCGATGGGAGTTCCTACTTCATGAAGGTGAAACAAAAGAGGAAATGGAAAAACCAAACAAAGTTCGTGAATTGATGAAACCTTGGGGTGATGTTTCGGATATGGAGGTGGAAAGGATCGCTGTTTACCGTTTCCAAGCAAAAATTGTGGATTGGATGGGCAAAGGGCGAGTATATTTGTTAGGTGATGCAGCTCACCTAACTCCTCCCTTTGCTGGCCAAGGACTTGTAAGTGGAATCAGGGATAGTATGAATCTTTCATGGAAGTTAGCTGCAGTATTAAATAAAAATGCGTCATTAAAAATACTCTCAAGTTATCAAATCGAGCGAAGACCGCATGCAAAAAAGACAATACGTTTGGCAGTGTTACTCGGTTCCATCATCATGACTAGAAAAGCGATCAAAGCAATTTTTCGCGATTTGGTTTTTAAGTTTTTATTTTATACTCCACTCAAACGTTTCCTCTTTGATCTGAGAATACGGCCAGAAAATTCATTTAAAAATGGTCTTTTTTTAAAAAATAGAAAAATCGCAAATGCGAGTATTAAACCAGGTTCCATCCTTCCTCAAGCACTTGTTAAGTTACCAAATGGAACTTTAAAATTATCTGATGATATGTTTGGACAATCATTATATATTTTGGGTTATGGCGCACACCCTTTTGATGTTTTGGATTCAGACTCAAAAAAGATTTGGGAACGAATGGGGGGTAAAACAATGTTTTTTTCAAGTCAACAAAGAGTATATGACTCAAAATCTCTGCAACCTTCGGCAGAAGATATAACTTCCACTTTTTTTTCAGCCTTCGGTGGATTGGATAGGTTTGCAATACTTCGTCCTGATCGAATTGTAGTTGCTCTTTTTCCGAAAGAAAATGCGAACCAAATCATTCGCGAGTTTTATAATATTTATTTAGAGACCAATGCATGAAAAATAAAAATTCCACCTCGCCATGCCCCGTAAGAACAAAAAACCCGCTGAGCAAAGCCCAAGATATCGCCTATGTTCGGTTAGGTAGAAAGGATTTAGAATCCTCTAAAAAATATTATTTGGATTTTGGATTAAAATTATTAGAACATTCGACTAGTAGGGTTTTGTTTCATGGCCAAAGTTCCCAATATCCGTGTTGGTCGATTGAAAAACATAAAAAAAATGAATTACTCGGAATTGGTTTGTTTATTGCTTCCGCTGAAGAATTCGAGAAGTTAAAAGTTTTGGCGGGGGCGAAGTTTTTACACAATGGAAGATTCGGAAGTGTTTCTAATATACCTATTGTGAATTTAACTGATCCATCTGGATTGTCCGTTGATGCTGTGTTAGTCTCCAATTTCCAGAATCAAATTCTATCGAAAAACAATCAGCCAAAACTTTGGAATACGCCAAGCCACACAGCGAGAATCAATATGCCTAGTCCTTATGAAATAGGTGCAGCAAAAATTATGCGTTTGGGACATGCTGTTTTACTTAAACAAGAATTTTATAAAAATGCGCAGTGGTATTGTGATACTTTTGGATTTATCCCTTCTGATATTCAAATACTTCCTGAATCAAAAGATCCAGTGATTACTTTTTTACGCTGCGATTTAGGAAATAAACTAACAGATCACCATACAATAGTGATTGCTACTGGTGTTGATGATCGATTGGAACATTGTGCATTTGAATTAGAAAATTTGGATGAAGTTGCAAAGGGAAGAGAATGGTTATTGGAAAAAGGTTGGAGATCCGCCTGGGGAATTGGAAGGCATCTTTTAGGAAGTCAGATATTCGATTACCATAGAGACCCCACTGGAATGCTCGTAGAACATTACTCAGATGGAGATAAATTCGATAATACTATTGCAGTTGGTTACCATTTTGTAAACCGTAAAAGTTTATACCAATGGGGTCAAGATATGCCTGAAAATTTTTTGGACTTAACATTGAGTTTGAATAAAATTTTTTCACTTATTAAAGGATTGTTTGGTGGAAAAGAAATTAAAATCAGCAATTTAATTGATCTCAAAGAAACGATGAAAGTTTCTCCCAGAAAATGGATTCGATATTAATAAAAAGGAAATAGATATGGCTACAAATTATATTCGATTTGAAAAAGATAAAAAAGTTGATTGGGCAAAATGGGAAAATGGAAAGATTTTTTCTTTGTTTACTGGTGATTTGAGTACAAAAGAATTTCTGGAATTTGTAAAAACTAAACCAACAATTCCCGATTCTTCCGCATACACCTTGGCAGATATTTCTATCCTTTCACCAATTACTGCACCGTGCCAAATCATTTGTCAAGGTGCAAATTACAAACAACATTTGATTGAGTCTGGGCTTGATCCAAACGAAAAAAATTATAATTTATTTTTTACAAAATCAGATGCATCTCTTTCTCCAGCACACGGTAAAGTTGTTCGTCCAAGTCATATCAAGTTACTTGATTACGAAATTGAACTCGGTTTGGTATTTGGAAAATCGATCAACCAACCTTTGGAAATAAATTCTTCTAATATTTCTGAGTATGTTTCTGCAATATTTATGGCCAATGATATTTCTGCAAGGGATGTTCAGCTTCCACAAATGCAATGGTACAAGGGAAAATCTTATCGTAGCTTTTTACCAGCTGGTCCAATTCTTGCTGTATTAGACCAAAGTGATTTTTCCTTATTGGATAACTTGGAACTAACATTGTTAGTAAACGATAGAATTAGGCAACATGATACCATTGCTGGATTGGTATACAAACCATCGGAAACAATCCAAGAGTTATCCCATTTTTGTGATATAAACCCAGGTGATATTTTATTAACAGGAACTCCATCTGGATGTGCACTTAGAGCACCAGGTAAACTATTACAAAAAATTGCTGCCTTACTTCCTGAAAAAAAGAAATGGGACTTATTTGTAAAAGGACAATTGAAACGAACTGAATACTTACAACCAGGTGATACCATTCGTTCTTCGATACGAACTGCTGATCGTAGAATTGATTTGGGAGACCAAGAACTTATAGTAGTTAATGAGTATGAAAATAACAAATAATCAAAAAAAGAATTTTTGGAAAAACAAAGTAGTTTGGATCACGGGAGCTTCGTCAGGGATCGGAGAGGCATTGGTTCATGAATTGAAGGACTCAGGTGTAAATCTTGTTCTTTCTGCACGACGAAAGTCAGAATTGGAGAGAGTAAAAAGCCAATCAGAATTGTCAGACGAGAATTGTTTAATTTTACCTCTGGATTTAGAAAAATATGCTACGTTAGGAGAATTTCCGGAATTTGTACTTCAAAAATTTGGACGTATTGATGTGTTAATTAATAATGGAGGTATCAGCCAACGTTCGTTAGCTCATGAGACAAGTTTATCAACATACCGATCACTAATAAATATAAATTTCTTTGGTAATATTGCACTTTCTCTGGCTTTGTTACCTTATTTTAGACAACAAAAGGTTGGACATATCGTTAGTGTCGCGAGCATTGCAGGAAAATTTGGTGTTCCGTTTCGTACAGGATATTCCTCTTCAAAATTTGCGCTGACTGGTTTTTATGAAGCACTTCGTGCAGAAAATATAAATCATAACATAGAAATTACCTTAGTATATCCAGGATTTATAAAAACGAATATTTCAGAAAACGCATATTCTGGCGATGGTTCTAAACATGGGAAGCTTGATCCTGGGATTCAGGAAGGAATCGATTCTCGCGTTTGCGCAAAACAAATCATATCAGCTATTGAAGATGGAAGGTTGGAAGTTGTGATTGCCCGTCCAAAAGAAAAATTTGCCATCTTTTTACATAAATACTTTCCAAGTTTGTTTGCTAAATTGATTCCTAAGGCAAAAGTTGTCTAGTTGTAAGTAGAGCGCATTATGGTTGTTTTGCGTTTGTAAACTTTTCACATCCACTCCATTCCCAAGCTTTTTGTTTTAGCTTTTTTTCGTTTTCGCTACCTGAAGTGATAACGTTTTGTGCAACTGATATGCCGCTTCGCTCTAATCCAAAAGCAAGATGGCGTAGTTCTTTTGGATATTTTCCGAGGGGCAAAAATAAATAGGTTACCCAAAATAGAAAGGAGGGGCCTACAGGATCGAATCGATCCTTTTCATAAATACCGGTTCGTTTATGAATACGCCATTTCCCATCCTCACTCAATTCAAATTGATCATAAAACCGAGTGTAAGAAGTTACATCTAGTTCGATTGGTCCCGCATAACTTCGAACCATAATCATCACATCTGCTTCACTCAAGGCACGGTTTCCACAAATGGTGATCCTAGGCGATGAGATCCAATGTTTTGTCGGTGGCGTTCCACTATCTACCATTAGGCGAGATTTTTCTATAAAATTTTTTACAGTTCCATCAAACCAACTGATGGAGATCGTTGCATCTTTATGGAAAAGGTCTTCTAATTCTTCCCACCGAGCTGAGTCTCGAAAAGCAAAAGAAGAAACATTGGAGGCAATTTCTAATTTTGTTTTGGTTTCAGAAATATGTAAATTCTCTGGAATTGAAGGACTAGTAGAAAACAATATTAAACATAATATTGTATTAATCTTGAAACTGTTATTTTTATGGTTAATATTGTTTTTCACGTTTGTTATACCGTTTGCAAAATTACTGCGTGTTCAATTCATAATGGAATCCATCATCGGCTATGATCACTTCCCCTTTGTAAACATCAGAAACCCCCTCTAAAAACATTGGAACGGTAATGAAGGTTCTGGCAAGATAAGGTCCGAGCGTAGGAGTGATATGGGTATAAACTAATGTTTTAACATTTGCTTTCTGTGCTATCTCAGCAGCATCCAACGGAGTGGAATGATAATCCATAACACGGACTGCCGTTGTAGCTGCAATTTGCATCGAAGTATCATCTGGATATTGATCTGTGACTTCTAGAAATTTATTTAAAATTCTTTTATTTATAGCTTCGTGAACGAGGATGTCGGCATTTTCTGAGAAGTACTCAAGATTTTCACTTTTTCTTGTATCACCACTGATAACAATTGACTTCCCTTTGTGCTGAATCAAATAGCCAAATGCAGGTTCTACTGGAGAATGTGATACTGTAAAACAATATACTTTTAGCCCATTCAATCCTTCGAATAACAGTAGCTTTACTTTTTCTTTAGGGGTCAAAATTTCTTTTCCTATTGCTTTTGCATATGAAATTGAGGAGATTCCATCTCCATTTTTGTGACGATATGCTGCATCAAAGGACATAAATTGATTGAAACCATCTACAACTTTAATAGTTCCTTCTGGACCTAAAACAGGGAGATTGTGTCTCCTTCCCAGCCTCCAACTACTATTGACCATCATAGGGACATCCGCAATATGATCGGAATGAAAATGTGTTAAAAAAATTGCATTCATCTTATCTATAGGCAGATGTTGTCTTTCGGCAGCAATGGAGGTTCCTGATCCTGCATCGAAGATCAAAAAATTTCCGTCGGTTATGATGGCGGTTGAAGTTTGCATCCTTTTTTCATCAGCTCGGGGTGAACCTGTTCCAATTGTGATGAGATGGATTTTTCCATCGGAAAGCCATTTTCTTTCGCTGTGTTCGGCAGTATTTTTGATGATTTGTTTTTTAACCAAATGATCTGCGAAATAAGATTTATGAAAGGAACAGGAACTAGTTAATAAATAGAGAAATCCTAATACAAGTTTAGGTGTATATTTTTGGAGAAATAACACAAAATTCAATTTCGGACTTTTAGGCAAAAAAACTAAAAATTGAGAACTATCCATAATATTGACAATTCTCTCAATTATGAAGAAGTTGTCAACTATGTTAAAAGGAAGGTGAAACCGAATTGTTTTTGTCACACCATGACTTGTGCTTTATTGCGCAGTTTAGGAAAACACCTCCCGTCGTTTCAAAAAATGAAAAAAACATTCCATTAATAATAATCCTTTATCAACCGAAAGTAGGAATTCAATAGTATCAAAAAACAAAAGGCAATCATCACCATTCGAAAAATCGAAATTTGTTTAAAAACAATTTTAATTTTTAAAACTTTATCCCAATGAGTAGTTCCATTTTTAAATAAGTAAAAAATACTAAATAAAGCAAATAAAATTGAGATTTTTGGAATCATAAATCCCAATCCAAAACAGAAAACATAAAATGAACGGTATAAAATTATAGTGATGGGAATCTCTTGATTTTCATTAGATACTAAGTGAATATTAAAAATCTTTTTTCCTAAACTTCCCTTTGCGAAAAATTGAAAGGATGTATCATATATTATGAAAACAATAAAAGTCATTATATATGGGAGAATTTGGTTTAATATTTCTCCATTAATACGAACTAAAATAAATTCTCTCAAAGGAAGTGATAGTATTTCAGCAACTTTAATATCAAATACTTTTGCGAGAATACGAGCTGTATAGTGATTGTTAGGTTTTTGGTTCAATTTTTTTTCCAATTTGAAATTCTAACTTTATTCAAGAGGGCTCTTTGTATCAGAGCCCACAGAAATTTTCAAATACAGTTTCCATCTATTTTTTATAAGGCATCTCACCCAAATAATCTTTTTTGCCAATTTCAATTCCGTTGTGTCGGAGAATCGCATAGGCAGTTGTTATATGAAAGTAAAAATTAGGAATTGCATGTTGTGTGAGGTATTCAAGGCCTGTTAAATATTTTCCTTCCCATCTTGGTTGTGAAACTTTGATTTCATTCACTGATTTAAAATCTTCTTCTTTATAAGTATCCAAGTATTGGATCACTGATTGGATTCTTAGTTTGAGTTCATTTAAATTTTTTTCAGAATCGTCATGAACAGGTGCTTCTTTTCCTGTGATACGAGCGACACAAAGTTTGGCGGTATCGCAAGCAATTTGAATTTGTTTTGTTAGCTGGAATTGGTCAGGAAAGAGTCGAGCGTTGAGTAGGTTCTCAAAAGGGAACTTCTTGGTTTCAGAATGGATTTCTGCTTTTTCTAAAATTTTGATTAAATTCCCAAGACCCTTTTTAAAGGATTGGACGGAGATTTCATAAATAATGGATTCATTCATTGTTCTACTCGAATTGAAGAAGATATAGAATCAATCTAATAAATTAGAACAAATTTATTAGATTGGGTCAAACTTGCGATGGCAAAAAAGTTTATCAAAAACTTTTGATTCAATGATTACTTTGGCCGGCCAAAAGACCAAAGTTTTATTTACAAAATTCTAGATGGAAATTCCACCAGAAACGATGAGTTCTAAAAATCCAAAATTTTGAGAAGCACGGTTAGATCCACCACTTGTCAAAACATCAGTTAGGTCTATATATCCACCCTTACCACCAAATTCCAGAAAGTAAGTGCGTGAAAATTCATACCGAGTGGCAACGTATCCAGAAACACCATACCCAGAAACATGGAAGTTATTATTTTGTCCTTTGCCTAACACGCGTACGTCGCTTCGACAAACCACGGGACCACCACCAATGGAAGATACCAAACTAAGTCCACTCAATCCATCAGACGAAGTATAAAGAGGAGTGATCCATCCAAAATCTAAAAATAGATAATTTAATCCATCTGTATGTTCATACTTTAGTATATCGGGTGTTAACGTAACGGTTTGTTCTCCACCATGATACCCGGCCATTTCCTGCACGTGGTTAGGGAAGAGGTAGATAAAGAGAGCGGCTTCGGTTGACAATGCCATTTGGTTTTTTGCAATCACACCTGGATCGATGTATCCTGAATATTTGACCGGCTGTCCTGGTGTTACCACATATTTCATATGGTCTTCACCAAAGGATAAGAAGAATCGATCCGTAAAAAAATAACTGAATTTTAGATTGTACTGAGGGATTTCAAACTTTGACGGGTTTAGATAAACATCTGCTCGAAAGGATTCCGGTTTGTCCCTGGCATCCACAGCTTTTAAAGTATAGTTGTAACCAGGACCACGAAAGTTGATATCACTTTGGGTGTAATAATCTCTGTTATACCCCCATTGGATATTCCAACGTCCTTTTTTGTCGTGAATGGTGGAAGTAACCTCGTTTTCATTGGCCCAAATGGAAGGGCTAAACATAAGAAAAAGGAATAAAACGAAAGATTTTTGTTTTATAGAAACAAGCAGCTGTTTGGTTCCTGCGGTATACAAACTGTACATATCGCCATTTTCTAAATTTGTATCAAAATCGAATAGGCGAATGTATGTTTGGTTTCGGAAAAGAAGGGATTTTTTTTAGTAACTCCCCCCGCTGCCACCAATACCTGCTCCACCGGAGGAACCCGCAGAATATGTCAGTCCGCTAAAAGGTAATTTGACTGG